>JAPVWS010000484.1 GCA_027493295.1 Candidatus Versatilivorator vitaminiformans
CAACGACTGGCATACCTGCGCCGGCACCGATCGCATCAACGCCTCCAACCCCTGCAGCGAATATATGTTCCTGGATGACACCGCCTGCAACCTGGCGTCTCTGAACCTGATGAAATTCAGAAATGGAGACGGTCGCCTGGATGTCGAGCGGTTCAAACACGCGGTGAGTGTGATGATCACCGCCCAGGAGATCATCGTCGACAACGCCAGCTATCCCACCCCCGCCATTGCCGAAAACAGCCACCACTTCAGGCCGCTGGGGCTGGGCTATGCCAACCTGGGAGCCCTGCTCATGTCCTCGGGGGTTCCCTACGACAGCGATGCCGGCCGCGCCTATGCCGGCGCCGTCACGGCCCTCATGCACGGGGAGGCCTACCACACCTCCGCCCGGATTGCCCATGATCTGGGCCCCTTCGCCGAGTTCCCGCTGAATCGCGAGCCGATGTTGAGGGTGATTCGCAAACACCGCGATGCCGCCTCCAAATTGCCCGCTTCCGCTCTGCCCCGGGATCTCTACCAGGCCGTCCAGGACTGTTGGAGCGATGCTCTTTCCGAGGGAGAGCGTCACGGCTACAAGAATTCCCAGGTGACGGTTCTGGCGCCGACCGGAACCATCGGATTCATGATGGATTGCGACACCACCGGGGTGGAGCCAGACATCGCCCTGGTGAAGTACAAGAAACTCGTCGGCGGCGGCCTGCTCAAGATCGTCAATCAGACCGTTCCGGAAGCATTGACGCGGTTGGGATACGGCAAGGAAGAGATCAACGAAATCATCAAGTATATCGACGAGAACGAAACCATCGAAGGGGCTCCCTTTCTGAAGGAGAAGGACCTGCCGGTTTTCGACTGTGCTTTCAAACCCATGAACGGAAATCGTTCCATTCACTACTCGGGTCACTTGAAGATGATGGGGGCCGTGCAACCCTTTCTCTCGGGCGCCATTTCAAAGACCGTCAACATGCCCGAGGAAGCCTCGGTGGATCAAATTCAGGAAGCCTACGTTGAAGCCTGGCGGCTGGGTCTCAAGGCTCTGGCCATCTATCGGGACGGATCCAAGCGGTCGCAGCCGCTGAATACGAGTCTCAAGGAGGAAGGAGAGAATGGGTCGGCCCGGCCGGCTCGGCTACGACTCCCCGACGAGCGCCAGGCCATCACCCACAAGTTCAGTGTCGCCGGCCACGACGGGTACCTGACGGTGGGAATGTACGACGACGGCACCCCCGGAGAGATCTTTGTGGTCATGGCCAAACAGGGTTCCGTGGTTTCCGGGCTCATGGACACGGTTGCCACATCCATTTCCATGGCCCTGCAGTACGGGGTGCCGTTGAAAGTCCTGGTCGACAAGTTCAGCCACAGCCGGTTTGAACCCGCGGGGTTCACCAACAATCCTCAGATCCCCATTGCCAAGTCCATCGTGGACTACATCTTCCGCTGGCTCGGCCAGAAATTCCTGACCGTCGAGGATCAACCCCAACCGGAGAAGGCGGCTCCCGTGACCAGCATGCAAATGGAAGATATGGAAAAGCGGGTCTTTCAATCCCAGGCAGATGCCCCGCCCTGCCCCGAATGCGGCTCCATCATGGTGCGCAACGGCGCCTGTTACAAGTGCCTCAACTGCGGCGCCACCAGCGGCTGCAGTTGAACTCGCGCCGCATAGGTGCCTCACCCTGATCCCCGGGCTTCCACCCGGGGCTACCCTGAGCCGCAGCTACGCTGCTTTATAAGGAAGGCTTGTAGTCAGCGTTTCCAAGGACTACCCACGCAAACCGCGGCTGCCCTGCTCTCCCCTTAACCACAACACTGCCAGGGGACAGGACCTTCCCCTTGTTCCTCTCCGGTCGCTGGAACGACACTCCAGCCTGGCTGCCAACGGCGAGTGGTGAACCTTATCCCGGCGGCCAGTCCATCTTCCGGCCTCCCAGCAGGTGCAGGTGGATATGAAAGACCGACTGGCCGGCGTCAGGGCCGGTATTGAACACCGTTCGGTAGCCAGACTGGCGATGGCCCCTCCGGCGGGCCAGATCCCGTGCCACCATCACCAGATGCCCCAGGCACTCGCGGTCTTCCCGGCTTGCGTCCTCCAGGGACTCCAGGTGTTTCCTGGGAATGACCAGCAGGTGGGTGGGAGCTTTGGGGTCGATGTCCTCGAATGCCAGGGCCAGGTCATCCTCGAACACGACCTTGGCGGGGATCTCCTTCCGAATGATCTTGCAAAACAGGCAGTTTGACATCGTTTTCTCTCCTGTCGGCTCTTTGTCCCTCTAAACCCGTCTCGCCGAAACCACCCTGGGAATCCCGTTCAGGTCGTCGGTAACGCCCAGCAGATCCCAACCGCCTCCGAGCAGACCGCACACGGCCTCCTGCATGCTGTAACCGATCTCCATAATCAGCACCCCGCCCGGCTTGAGCCGGACGTGAGCTTGAGACAGCAGCCGAGCATAGAGGCTGGGCGCTCCCTCTTCTCCGACGAGCGCCAGCCGGGGCTCCCAATCCCGGACTTCCTTCTGAAGTCCGCTCAACTCCTCCGGGCCCACATACGGGGGATTGGAGACCACGGCGTCGAGCTGCCCCTCGCCCATCCGGGGAATCAGTGGTTTCAACAGATCCCCCTGCAAAAAGGTAATCTTGCGCTCCACCCCGTGACGGGCAGCATTCCGCCCCGCAACCTCCAGGGCCGCTTCCGACAGGTCCGTCGCCCAGACCCGGGCCCGCGGAAGCGCCACGGCCAGACTGACCGCCAGACAGCCTGAACCGGTTCCCACATCAGCCAGCTCCACGCCACCCTCCGCCAGGTGCTCCAGCGCCGCCTCCACCACAAACTCCGTTTCCGGCCTCGGAATGAAAACAGCCGGTGACACTTCGAAGAGCAGCCCGCGAAATTCCTGTTGACCCAGAATGTATTGGAGCGGCTTCCCCCGACAGCGTTCCCCCACTCTGGCGAAGAAGACCCGGCCCAAGGATTCATCGATCTCATCCCGATAGTGAGCCAAAAGGGAGCTGCGCGTCTTTCCCAGGGATTGCGCCAACAGGATTTCGGCATCGACCCTGGAGTTGACCACGGCGTGCCGGGTCAGTTCCTCACAGGCGGCGGCGAGGGCTTCGAAAACCCGCATGGCGAATCGAAGGGATGGCGTGGCCGGTCATTCGGGGGTCGGACCGCAGACCACCGGCCTCGTGTTCTTATTGGCGAACCGACTCCACTTCCCTTTTCAGGTCTTCAGCCTGGAAATGGCTCACCAGGGCATCGATCACCGGGGTCAGATTCCCATCCATGATGCCTTCGAGCCGATGAAGGGTCAAACCGATGCGATGATCGGTCAATCGGTTCTGGGGAAAGTTGTAGGTTCGGACCTTTTCACTTCGGTCGCCGCTTCCCACCTGGCTCCTGCGATCCTGGGCGATGGCCTGGCGCTGTTCTTCCATGGCGATTTCGTAGAGGCGGGATCTGAGGACTCGCATGGCCTTGGCCCGATTCTTGATCTGTGACTTCTCGTCCTGGCAGGTCACTACCAGACCGGTAGGAAGGTGGGTGATGCGAACGGCCGAGTAAGTGGTGTTGACCGACTGTCCTCCGGGACCCGAGGAGCAGAACCGATCGATGCGCAAGTCCTTTTCGTCGATACCCACCTCGACCTGGTCGGCCTCCGGCAACACCGCAACCGTGACGGCCGAGGTGTGCACCCGCCCGCTGGCCTCGGTTGCCGGCACCCGTTGGACCCGGTGGACCCCGCTTTCGAACTTCAGGTTGCGGTAGACATTGCCGCCCTCGATGATGGCAATCACTTCCTTGAGCCCACCGGCTCCCGATGGACTGGAGGACATCATTTCCACCCGCCAACCTTGGGATTCCGCAAAGCGGCAGTACATTCGAAAGATTTCCTGAGCAAAGAGGGTGGCTTCGTCGCCCCCGGTTCCGGCCCGAATCTCCAGCAGCACGTTCTTTTCGTCGTCAGGGTCCCTGGGCAACAAAAGGATCTTCAGTTGGCGTTCGCATTCCTCCAGGGTGCGCCCGACCTCGGAAGCCTCCTCCTGGGCCAGTTCCCGGAGTTCGGGCTCGGAATGGGCCTCCCGAGCCACCTGCCTGGCATCTTCCAGACTCACCTGGAGCTTCTTGTACTCCCGGAACTTCTCCACCACCGGAGCCAGATCCCTGTGAGCCTTGGCATGCTTCTGATAGATGGCCGGATCGGCCAGAACCTCAGGATCTCCCAGAAGGCGAGTGATCTCCTCGTAGGACGCTTCCAGTTGCGCGAGTTTGTCTAGCATGACGCACCTCGGAGACGGCCAGGGCCGCCGACCTCAGGACACCAGTTGAAAGGGTGCTGAATAGTTACGGCCTCTACAGCCCGGAGCCTCAGGATGGCGCGGGATGCGGGGAGGGGCCCCTCTGTTCAGGCCGGAAGATCGAGATTGCTGGAGTGGGGGCTGCTGGCGGACGGCGCCGCCTAGTCCAGACCGGCGCGCAGGCCGTACTTTCTCTGAAATCGTTCCACGCGCCCTGCCGTATCCACCAGTTTCTGCTTGCCGGTGAAGAACGGATGACACTTGGAGCAAATCTCCAAGCGGATATCGCCCTTGGTGGAACGCGTCTTGAAGGTTTCCCCGCAGGCGCAGGAAACCGTTACCTCGACATATTTCGGATGAATTTTCGGTTTCATGGCATGAACCGATCTACGCAAACCCGTCTGAACCACGGCAGATTATAAGGTCCGGGCGGACGCTTGACAAACAAAATCTGGACAGCTGAGCCCGGCACCACTCGATCGCTGGAGCTCACCCCACCGGATGGGAACCGGTGGTCAATGCTGCCAGCCATGCCTGTCGTGCCCCCACGGGGCAATCCATGGGCCACGGCCCATGGATCTCCTCTTGGAGGACACCGGCGCCAGCAACGGCCGCCAGCGGGCGGGCAAGGACACCCCCGATATGGCGCCGCCAGGTCCTCATATCGGTGTGAAAGTGACCGATGCTCGGGTGAAGTAAATCGAGGTCCTGGACTCGAATCCCGAGTCGGCCCCGAACAACAGCCAGGCCCGGCCATCGGGAGCCACCGAAATCGGAGTGGGTATCGTTCGGCCCTGGAAGGACTTGAGCTCCCAGCGGCTCGCCTGCTCGCAGCTTCGGGAGTTGGCGATGTCACCGAGCACCACGGCTTGCGAGCCGCCGCGGGACTGGTTTCCGACGTCGATGTTCATGCGCAGATAGGAGCCGTCCAGGACCGCCAGCGGTTCGACGTCGGTCACCCCGGCCTTGATCCAGACGCTCTCGCCCGGCGCTCCGCCGACACCGACGCACCCTGCCGGCGTGTCGGTGGCGATCTCCACGCCGACCGTTACCTTGTATCGCGCGCCGGGCGACAGGCCGCTAATGGGTCCTTTGAAGAACATGAAGAGGTCGTCGCTCCGGTTGACTCCCGAGATGAAAAGGGCGGACTGAGACTCCAGCGGGGACGGCAGTCTGCGGTAGTCCGAAGTCAACTCGTAGATTTCCGCGTCGGCGGGCGGATAGTCCGCGAAGCCGGCGATGAATCCCTGTGGCCCTCGATGGAAGTCCACGGTGAACGCCACGTCCTCTGCCGGCATGCCGGGAACCGGTGGAACACCCTCATCCAGGTAGTAGCCTGCCCCGATCAGCACCGGAACCCCGAAGGAGGTGATCCTCCTGACAAAGGTCACCTTGCGCTGCCGCTTGCCGGTCGACGGATTCCGCTGGGAGTAGTAGAGGAAGGTCTCGCCAAAAGCATCGGCAACGCCCAGCATATTCCGGCCCTCGAAGCCGTCGGTATCGCTGGACGACAACTCCGACCCGATCCAGGAATCCGCCGGAGAACCGCTGAAGAAGGTATAGCCGTAGGTGTCCAGGCCGAACAGGTAGATGGAGCCGCTGCGCCAACGGGGGTCGTTGGCCAGGCTGACCGAGGCGAAATAGCCCTTCGAATCCATCTCCATGGCGGCGCAGCGGACAAACTCCTGCAGCCGCGCCTCGGAAGGGTTCGAGTCGAGCATGGCGGCGTTGACTTCCTCGCTCCTGCAGGTGCCGGGCAGGTCACGCCGGTAGACCCCCACCCCGATCGCGGCCGGGGCGTGACCTCGGAGACGAAGACATAGGTCGGTCCGCTCTTCCAGCGCTCCTTCTCCTTGAAGGCCTTGTGAGCCTCCTCGAACCCCACCTCCTGCACAAACTCATAGGCGCACTGCGTCAGCGTCCTGGCGTCCTGCGCTGTCCGAACGGCGCCGGCCGAGATAGAACGGTCCGCACAGGTATCCATGGAGGCCAGGGCCGGAGAGACGAGGAAAGCCAGGAGAATCGGAATGGGAAGACAATGAGACTTGGTCATGTGCTTAACCCAACACGGCAGAATGCGTCCCTTCTTGGAATATTGTAACGTACTCTTATAAAACAAGTTGATACGGTTGGGGCAGAAACCGACCGATGCCGGCGCAACCTGTCGGCGAACCGCTGGGCAGCTTGCAGGCGTTGGCCGGCGGGTTTGGCGGCCGCTTACGATGGCGGTCCCGTCGCTTCCAATATCGACGCCCATCCGTTGCTCCCCAGACTCCCCCGCTCAATAACCCAGAACGCTGTAGTTGCCGTCCATAATCAGGCGAACGGAGACGTACAATCCAAGCATCGCGCACAGCACCCAGAAGGAGTTGATCACAATGATGAAAATGAATGTCTGAAGTCGGCTGATCCGGGTTTGTCGTTTGGCCACGAAGAAGCTGACGCAGTAAAGCGTGGTTGCGTAGACCCATTGCCAGAACACCATGGCTCCGAGAATGCCTGCATAGAGGGCGGGAAGGAAATCGAACGTATAGGCGGCGAACAGCATCAATGTCGGCAGCGGCGTGACAAAGCCGTTGCCGATATCCACGTTGAATCCGAAGGTACGGCGATCCGCGTAGGAGCTGTCGTACTGGGCATAGGTCGCCCAGGCATCGGCCCAGACCGTCGGCGAAAATATGCGTGTCAACGGGACCCTCGAGGCCAGGAATTCGCCGGCCGGTGTCCGGCCGGTTTCACGCTGGCGCTCGGTCCAGTAGTCGGTGCGCCTCTCGATATAGTCCCGTCGGAAAAACAGGCAGATCTCCCAATAGCAGACCAGCAGATTGACGGAGAAGAACAGGCTCAACACGGAATGGATGAGGTTCAGATCTCCGTGAGTGTAGTAGCGCGTACCCATGCCGAAAAGCGCAAGAACCGAGACCAACAGCGCCGCAAACAGTCCTGCCGGCACACTTGGGCCGGTTTGGCGCAGGTCCGGTTCGGGAAGTGCTCGATTGCTATCCATGTCGCCCCTTGGATTGTTGTCCTTTTTCCCCTCCCCGTCCGTTGGCGCATCCTTCATGAGCCTTCTCCAACGCCTCCGATTCCTTCGTGTGACTTCGTGGAAATCTCTTTTCCCACTGAACCATGAACCATCCGTCGCCAATGCGCAACCGAAGCCCCGAGTCAGCGGTTGAATCCCTGTTGCATTTTATGGGCTAATCCCATATTTTCTATGCATCTATGTCTGCTGGACCGGAGTACCGACCAGCCTGGCCAAGGCTGTTCACCGTGCCATTCGGCGGGCCGGAGGTGACAGGCGGAAGCAGTGTTCCAGCAGGCATCGACCCGATGTGGAGGATTGGAAGGGTTCCCGACAATTCTTCCAAAGGGTGCGCGATCGGAATTCCATCTCGGAGGCATTCCCGCAACCGTTTCAAGGAGCAACCATGACCAAAGCAGACTTGGTGGACGAAGTATCACGGGCGACCGACCTCAGCCGCAAGGACTCGGAGGTGATCGTAGAGGCGCTGTTCGACAGCGTGGTGAAGGCGCTCAAAAACAGCGACAAACTGGAAGTGCGTGGTTTTGGAAGCTTTAGAATCCGGAAGCGCAAAGCCCGCCAGGGGAGAAATCCCAAGACGGGCGAAAAAGTTGACGTGCCTGAAAAGAAAGTGCCTTACTTCAAGCCCAGCAAAGAGTTGAAGGACCTTATCAACCTCAGTTCCTAGCATGGATTTTCTGTGGAGTCCCTGGAGATACCAATACGTTGCCAACATCCACAACACCGAGGGCTGCGTATTCTGTATCGATGCCTCGACCGCCAAAGATCGGGAACATTTGATTCTCTTTCGAGGACAGGATCACTTCATCATTCTCAATCTCTTTCCCTACACCTGCGGTCACTTGCTGATCGCCCCCTATAAGCACCTGTCGGCCATTTCGGAATTGTCCGCCGAACAGAACCTGGAGTTGATGGACCTGACCCAGCAAGCCGTCTCCGCGCTCGGGAAGATCTACCGTCCCGACGGCTTCAACCTGGGCATGAATCTCGGCAAATGCGCCGGCGCCGGCATCGACCAGCACCTTCACCTCCATGTCGTGCCGCGCTGGTGCGGCGATGCCAACTTCATGACCGTTTCCGGTGAAACCCGAGTCCTGCCCGAAGCCCTGCAGACGACCTACCTCAAGCTCAAACCTTTCTTCTCAACCTGACGGCCCCTGCAAGCGGCGCAAGGGATGGGACCGCAACCAGGTGATGGCCTCGGTCAACTGATCGTCGTCGTCTCTCATCGGCACTTCGATGACGGTCGGTTGGCGAGCCGCCAACGCCTCCTGCAGCACCCCCTTGAATTGGCGGAGGTTGCGGACACGCTTCCCGGCGGCGCCAAAAGAACGGGCCACTTCGGCGAAATTGGGGTTGGTCAAATCGGTGCCGATAACGCGGCCCTGGTAGCTTTTCTGTTGGGACCCCTTGATGGCCGTCAGAGCCTGGTCGTTGACGACCACGGCAACCAGGGGAATGTCGTACCTGACGGCCGTCGCCAGCTCCGCCATGCCCATCAGGAAGCCTCCATCCCCACTGAAGCAGACCACCGGCTTGTCCGGACAGCCTACCTTGGCGCCTATGGCGGCCGGATAGCCATAACCCAAAGCCACGCCGATGCAAGGATAGAGAAACGTCCGGGGGCGGTCGACCGGGTACTCGTCAAAGGCCGAATACCCGATGGAATGAACATCCACCGACAAAATGCCCTCGTTTGGAAGCACTTGCCGGATGTCGCCCAGCAGAGGCAGGGGCCTCTGGGCCGCAAACCGGGCCCGGGGGATCTCCAGCTCCTGCTGCCATCGCCGCGGGCGTTGCTCGACTTCTTCCAGCAGCCCCTGCAGCGTGGCTTTGAGATCTCCCACAACCCCCAGTTCGCAGGGATACTCGCTGCCGATCTCGAGCTCGTCCTCGTCCAGTTGAATGAGCGGCTGGGGCGGCTTGAGTCGCCAGTTGTTGGTATCGATCGAGGTAAAGCGGCACCCGATGGCCAGGGTGGCGTCGGCCAACTTCAGAGCCTCCCTCGCCAGGTAGCCGTTGGATCCTCGCAGGGCCAGGGGATGTGTTTCATCCAACGCGCCCTTGGCGCACCGTGTCACCACCACCGGCGCCTGAATCTTCTCGACCAGTCTGCGCAGCTCGGCTTGGGCGCCCGAATGGATGACGGCCGACCCGACCAGGCAGACGGGCCGGCTGGCCCGGTCGATCCGGCGGGCAGCCGCACGCAGGTCACCGGCGGAGGGG
>JAPVWS010000485.1 GCA_027493295.1 Candidatus Versatilivorator vitaminiformans
GAACAGGCAAGCGCCTGATGGTCCGGTTGCACATTTTCACGGACCGTGCCGAGATCAACAGGACACTTGACTGATCGATTCCAGTCTTATTTAAAGGACTGCGCCGAGACCGGCAAGAGGCCTTGCGTGTCGATCGAATAGCTCTTCAAACTACATCCTTCACACTTCACACTTCAAACTTCACACTTCATCCTTCAAACTTCATTCTTCACTTAGCCGCACTCCCGTCCCATTTGACGGGGTGGCTCATAAAGGGCGAAACAGCGGTTGTTTCAGGAAGGAGGTCCAGTGGCCTACCGGCTGGGAATCGACATCGGCGGCACCTTCACCGACGCCACCCTGATCAACGAAGCCACCGGCGAAATTCGGATCGGCAAGGTCCCCTCCACGCCCAGGGACCACTCGCAGGCTCTGCTGGAAGCCGCTCACCGAATTCTGAGCGAAAACGGCGTGGACCCCGGCCAGGTGACCTACCTGGTGCACGGGACCACGGTGGCCACCAACGCCATCATCGAGGGCACCGTCGCCCGCACCGGCTTCGTCACCACCGAGGGGTTTCGAGACCTTTTGGAAATCGCACGCCAGATTCGGCCCAGCCTCTACGACCTCCAGTTCGAAAAACCCAGGCCGCTGGTGCCCCGTTACCTCTGTTTCGGGGTCCCGGAGCGCCTGGATGCCCGGGGGCAGGTGTTGACGCCCCTGGATGAATCGGCCGTGGTCCGGGTGGCCGCCCGCCTGGCGGAGGAAGGGGTGGAATCGATCGCCGTCTGCCTGCTTCACGCCTATGCCAACCCGGAACACGAGCAGCGGGTGGGGCGGATTCTGAGGCAGGCCCTGCCGCGGGTTCCTCTCTCCCTGTCCAGCGAGGTGGCTCCCGAGTTCCGCGAATACTTCCGGGCCAGCACCACCGTCATCAATGCCGCCATTCAGCCGGTGGTCGCCCGTTACCTGCAGCGCATCGAAAGTCAACTGCGCAAGGAAGGGGTGGAGGCCGAACTGCTCCTGATGCAGAGCAGCGGCGGGGTTTTCACCTTCGCCGAAGGCCGCCGCAGGCCCGTATTCATGGTGGAGTCCGGGCCTGCCGCCGGAGTCATCTCGGCAGCCTACCTGGGAAAGGAGCTGAGCTTTCCCGACCTCATCTCCTTCGACATGGGGGGCACCACCGCCAAGGTGGGACTGATCCGTGACGGGACTCCCAGGATCACCAAGGACTACGAGGTGGGCTCCTCGGCTCAGGCCGGAACCGGCGCCCAGCGGGGGTCCGGCTATCCCATTCGCACCCCGGTGATCGATCTGGTGGAGATTGGAGCCGGCGGCGGGTCCATCGCCTGGGTGGATTCGGGTGAGATTCTTCGGGTGGGTCCCCGGAGCGCCGGAGCCGAGCCCGGTCCCGTCTGTTACGGGCAGGGGGGCAGCGAGCCCACTGTAACCGATGCCAACCTGGTTCTGGGACGCCTGCAGCCGGACCACTTCCTGGGAGGCAGGCTCACCCTGGACGTGGAGGCGGCGCGCCGGGCCATCCGCGAAAGATGCGCCGATGCCCTGGGAATGGGAGTGGTGGAGGCCGCCCACGGGATCGTGGAAATCGCCAATGCGGCCATGGTGAACGCCCTGCGGCTGGTTTCGGTTCAGCGGGGCTATGACCCCAGGCGGTTTGCCCTGGTGGCCTTCGGCGGGGCCGGTCCGGTGCATGCCAACCGGCTGGCCGCCGAGATGGAGATGCCCACCACCATCATCCCCCCGAGTCCCGGCACCACATCGGCGCTGGGGTTGCTGGTCACCGACCTGAAGCACGAGTTTGCGACCACTTTGATCCAGCGATTGGACCAGCTCGACCTTGCCGTCGTGGAAGGGACCTATCGCAGGCTGGAAGCTCAGGGAAGAGAGACGCTCGACAGGGAAGGGGTGCCGTCGCGGGACATCGGTTGCCTGTGGCAGGCGGACCTGCGCTACGTGGGACAGAGCTACGAACTGAGTGTTCCATGGGCGGGGAACCGCGTCGATGCCTCCACGGTTCAGCAGGCGGCCGAGCAATTTCACCGCGAGCACGACCGGGCCAATGGGTTCAGCGCGCCGGAGGAGCCGGTCGAGCTGGTAAACCTACGGCTGGTGGCCGTCGGCCGCATCCGAAAGCCCGGATTGCGGCAGCGGAAAGCCGCCGGTCGAGATCTCTCATCGGCCCTCAAGGCCAACACCTCGGTCTATTTCGCCGAAAGCGGCGGCTATGTCCCCTGTCCCCTCTATGACCGCTACCGGTTGGAGCCCGGACACCGGATCGAGGGGCCTGCCGTAGTGGTGGAGCTGGACTCGACCACGGTCATCCATCCGGGTTGCCTGGCAGAGGTGGACAGCCACGACAACCTGATTCTGCGAATCCGGGCGCCTCGCTGATGGAATCTCCCGAACCATACCAGGTGGCCATATTCAAGGATCTGATGATCCCCATGCGGGACGGGGTGCGCCTGGCAGCCGACATCTACCGGCCGGCCCGCGCGGGAGAGTTGCTGCCGGGTCCCTTTCCGGCTCTGCTGGTGCGCACTTCCTACGACAAGCAGGCGGAATGGCTCATCGACGAGGTGGCGGACTGCTTCACCCCGAGAGGGTTCGTGCTGGTGCTGCAGGACCTGCGCGGCCGGCACCGTTCCGAGGGAACGGGCCAGTATTTCCACACCGTCAACGAAACGGCCGGTACCGACGGATTCGACACGGTGGAGTGGATCGCGGCCCAGCCCTGGTCGAACGGCCGGGTGGGCGCCATGGGCAGCTCCCACCTGGCCCTGGTCCAGACCCACATGGCCCTCTACCGCCCGCCCCACCTGCGCGCCATCTGGCCCGACGTCAGCCCCACCAACAGCTACGCCCACCAGGTGCGCTGGGGCGGAGCCATGCAGCTCCACATGTTCGGGGCCCTCTTCCTGCATGCCTACGACGCCCAGGAAATCCGGGACGACCCGTCAGCCCGTCAGCGGGTGCTGCGGGGTATGGAGCGGATGGGGGACTGGGTCCGACGGACGCCCTTCCAGCCGGGAGGCACCCCGCTGGCGGCGGTTCCCAACCTGGAAAAGACCCTGTTGGACTACTATCGCCGGGGGG
>JAPVWS010000486.1 GCA_027493295.1 Candidatus Versatilivorator vitaminiformans
TCCACGATGTGCTGGGCGTGAGAGTAGCGGCGGTATTCGCTGACCACCGCGGCGATGCGGGGCCTCTTTCGGGAGGGAACAGCGGCGGCCATTCCTCCGCCGGCCGCCAGCGGTGCGGCCGAAAGGAAGTTCCTTCGAGACAATCCAGGTAAGGGCGCCCGGGACATGGCTGAACTCCTGCAAGCGCAAGACAAAGACTGAAAAGGACCTTTCGCAGGGCTACAAAGCATAATCAAGCGGTTCGAACAAAGCAACTGGTTTCCGGGAGGGCCCGAAGGCCCACCCGAGAGGCCCCCATTGGGGTGAGATCTCCCTGCTTTGACTGAGCCGAGGGGCTTTCCTACAATCTTCGCCGGCAGTGTCGAAACCCGACGGGCAGGGAGCCCGTCGGGAACCGGATTCCCACTTCCATGGTCACTCTCTCCGACGCATCCAGGATCCTGGTCATTCGCTACGGACGACTGGGAGACCTGGTCCTCCTGATCCCCGCCTTGCGGGCACTGCGTCAGCGGTTCCCCTCGGCCCACATTTCAGCCCTGGTGGACCAACGTTACGCCGGCGTTCCGGAGATGTGCTCCGCCGTCGACAGGGTGATTGCGTCCGATCGCATCGGCATGCGCGACAGCCCCTGGTGGTCGGGAGCGCTCAGCGCACTCCGCTCGGCCCATGAGCTTCGCAAAGCCCGCTACGACCTGGTGATCGATTTCCACGGTTTTCGGGAAACCAACCTGCTGGCCTGGTACAGCCGGGCTCCCTGGCGGATCGGCCTCGAGAGGAACGAGCCCTCCTATCTGCCCTTCTGCTTCAACCTGGACCCGCTGCCGGAAGACCAGAACCTGCACGTGGCCGATCGGTTCGATTCCCTGGTGGAAGCCTTGGGGGTGAGCCCCGGCGCCCGGGACATTCAGCTCGAGGTCCCTTCCGAAAACCGAACCAGGGCGGAACGATTCTTGCGAGAAAAGGGGATGAATGGATTCTCCTGCCTGATCGGAATGAACCTGGGCGCCAGCGCGGCCGACAAGATGTGGCCGGCGGCGCGCTTTGCCGCCCTGGCCGACAAGCTGGCCGACCGGTTCGACCTGGGTGTCGTCCTGCTCTGCGGACCCGGGGAGGAGGCCCTTCTCAGGCAAGCCGAGTCGTCACTGAGAACCGACCGCTACGCCCTGGCTGGTCAACTTGGACTCAAGGACCTGGCCGCGGTGATCGGCCGCTGCCACCTGCTGGTAAGCAACGACTCCGGCCCCATGCACTTCGGCCCCGCCCTGGGCGTTCCCACCCTGGGCCTGTTCAGCCTGAGCGACCCCCTGCACTACCGGCCGCTAGGCGACCGCAGCCGTGTGATCAGAAGGGTCCCGGTCGAGGAAATTGAGGTAGAGGAGGTCTTTGAGCAGGTGCGGGAAATGCTAGCGGAGAGTGAAGAGTGATGAGCGGTGAGCAGAAAGAGCAATCCACGAAGTAACACGAAGGACGACGAAGGGCCACCCCCTGGGAGCGCGGGCGTCCCGCCCGCACGCACTCTCGTTGCGTGCCGCTCAGTTTCCCTGCGATGCGGCACCCGACCGGCCAGCCGGCGGGAACGGCATGGGCTCAGCCGGCCAACCGGCCAATACCGGTTTGGATCACGACGTGAGAATCTTGTAAAGCAGGCCAAGCATGGGAATGAACAGCAGGCTGAGGAGCGTCCAGATGAACTTGTTCAGGGCATTCATCTCCGTGCGGAGCGAAGTGAATTGAGTCTGCATCTCCGCCCGAAGCTCGGTGATCTGAGTTTGCAAGTCGGACCTGAGTTCCGTGATCTGAGTTTGCGTGTCGGACCGGAGCTCGGTGATTTGAGCGCCGATGGCGGTGATGACGTTCTGCCCACTCAAGTTGCGCATCTCCTCGATGGCGGGATGAATCAGCTTGGGGTCGGCGCCGCTGTCGATCAGGACCCGATGGATTGCGCTGGTTTCAGGTTTGGATGAGGCCGGCATCGACTTTCTCCCTTTCCGGACGGGTGATTCGGCTTACCCAACCCGTGGATACGATTCAATTCAAAGAGGGAGAAAGGTGCGGACACGCCGGGGACGGCCAGGGCCGATCGGCACCGGCACAAACATTCCTTGAACAGTATACCCTGGCAGCCTCGCTCTTGCCACCACCGATCCTCGCCCTGTTCCCCTGCCCCCGATCTTCAGAGGGAAAAGCGGGGGGACGTTGTTGAATTAGTGGAAAAACTGGGAGGTGCAATTCCGTGGTGCCTTGGACTAGGTCTCACGGATTCGATTCCGAGTCTTGTGGCAGGGCGTGCTGCGATCCAGAGCCGTTTGGCCAAGCTTGACGAAGCGTCGGCTGCTCGTATTGTGCTGCTCAAGGCTAAGAAGCCGGAACAAGGTTATTCCGGTGATTCAACTGCGCCGCCTTATTTTCCCCGGCCAAGATCGGTTTGGTTCACGACGTGAGGATCTTGTAAAGCAGGCCAAGCATGGGAATGGCCAGTAAGCTGACGAGCGTCCAGGTGAATTTCTTCAGGGCTTTCATCTCCGTCCGGAGCGCGGTGAATTGAGTCTGCATCTCGGATCGGAGCTCGGTGATCTGAGTTTGCACGTCGGACCGGAGTTCGGTGATCTGGGCGCCGATGGCAGTGATGACGTTCTGGCCACTCAAATGACGTATCTCCTCAATGGCAGGATGAATCAGCTTGGGGTCCGTGCCGCTGTCGATCAGGACCCGATGGATTGCGCTGGTTTCAGGTTTGGATGAGGCTGGCATCGACTTTCTCCCCTTACGGATGGGGTGATTTCACTCACCCAACCCGTGGATACGATTCAATCCAAAGAGGGAGAATGGTGTGGCCACGCCGGGGAAGGCCAGGGCCGACCGGCACCGGCAAAACCATACCTTGAACAGTATACCCTGACAGCCTCGCTCTTTCCGACACGAATCCTTGCCCGACTTCCCTGCCTCCGATCTTCAGCCTCCACAGCTTTCACTCCCTGTTGGTCCCCTCCAAGACCCTAGCCCGCATTTCTCACCAAGTCGCTGAATTTGCTTTAAGAAGGCCTTTTATATTCAGTACTTTATAGGATCTGTTGAGACTTCTTGCGACTACACACGGCGCTGGGCGCGCCCTGGTGAGAAATGCGTGCTAGTCCGGTTTTGTGATTATGGCGTCCATTACCGTGATGGCCGCATTCGATTGAAGGTAGGTGCCATCGCCGAAGAACTCCAGCGACTTCCAAGCGGTACCCACTCGAACCTTGACGCCCCACGCCAGCCGATTGAGAGCTTCCGCATCGCTGAACTCCGTGGATTTCAGCACTACATAGTGACCCGTGCCGTCATTCAACCATGCAACCACATTGCTCCCTTCGTCAGGGTAGGATTTTGGGACTATATCCACTGTGCCGTCATGATTGAAGTCCATCAAGCGATGTCCCCCATGCCACCCCTCGGTAGGTGACCACGCGGAGTTTCCGAGACGACGCTGGGTTTCGTCTCTAAATCGGCGGTTGCCTTGGTTGATCAGCATCTGAACGCCGCGCTTGGGAAAGTGTCCCACTGTTCCATCGTCATAGCCGCCCAACAGCACATCCACCAGATCGTCATTGTTGAAGTCATCACTCGCTATCGAAATCACCACCCCCGCGCCGAACCCAACGAAGTAATCCGAAGCCGGCAGGACGGTTACATTCTGAAAATCCGGCCCCCAGTGGACGTAGGATTGCCCGGACTCGTCTTTGCTTCCCATCAGGAGGTCCACGTGCCCGTCTGAATCCAGATCGAGCATATCGGCCGCCCAAGGCCAATAGTCAATATCATTGGCGACTCGCTCCGGCAACATCGATTGATTCGCCGTGAAATTGGCTGTACCGTCATTGAGCAGCAAGTAGGGTGCACCGCCCATGAACTCCCCGCCGTTGTTTCCGACCAGTATGTCCACATCTCCGTCGCCATCCACGTCGCCGGCCGCGGCAGCGTGAGTAAATCCTGTATTGTCATGCGGCAGCCTGTCGCTCGCGTCCTCATACCCCGTCTCGGTGGCAAGCAATAGTTGGTTCGACCACCCGGGAAACGGATCCACGTCGTAACCGTGATCGCCAATGAAAAAGTCGTTCTTGCCATCCCCGTTAAAATCCGCCAGCAATACCTCACGAGGATGAACGCTGCTGGGTCGATCTCCTCCCGCAACGGAAAATGTAAAGTCGCCATTGTTCAGGAGGATCACTCCCTGCTGAGCAACGACGGTCGGTGCGGCCGAATCGGAAGGGTAGATGGCGCCGGCGATCAACACGTCGTCATCCCCATCGCCGTCAAAGTCCTCTGAAAACAGAAAACCGATGGAATCGTAGTTGACCTGCTCTTCCCACACGCCGTATTCCATTGAAAGCGTTCCAGCTTCCACCAATTGCGGCCGGTGGTAGAAATTAGCGATCAGGTAAAGAGTGCCGTCCACTCCCGTAGCCGATGCAGGGATTTCCACCAGGCAACGCTCTCTTTGGTCTGAGCAAAGACCGGATCTGGCATCGCCCCAACCGGCAAAGGCGTAGCCCTGCCGGGGAACCGCGGTAAATTCTTCTCTGAAGCGCTCCCCGGCAGGAAGTTCCACCACGCAAATCCGATCTTCAGGGCAGTCGTGCTCGCCGGACATCGAAATGATCGCACCGCCGCGACCGGCTGACTGTTCAATCTTGCAACCTTGTAAAAGCAGGAGACAAACCAAGGTGACCGAAACCGTTGGAGAACTCATGTGTCTGATCCCCACCCGGCGCCACTGGTCCTTCAGCAGCCGGAAGCCACGGCTGAGGGAACAGGGGCCGGGCGCGTTCAAGCTACGCTCCGCCGACAGGCAGCGCAAAGCTATGTGCGGGCGGGACGCCTACACACCCAGGTAGCCTTCATCTGCTGAAATCGTCACATCGAGGAAACAAAGTGGCGGAAGCGTCTTGATCGTTCTCATCGTTGAAGAATGCCCATCCGACTTCGTGTTTCTGAGTGTTCATTCGTGGTTCGTCTTCACTTGCGATCATCCGTCGTTCCTCGAATGATCCGCGCCGCAGGGCAGGGACACAGCTAACCACTCTCCACTCTCCACTCTCCACTCTCCACTAATGCCTCGGGTCCGGTGGCAGAGCCTTCATGTAGTCCACGATGGCCTTCATGTCTTCGGGGGGGAAATCGTAGGGAGGCATGACGCTTTGGGGGTCGAACTTCTGGGGGTCGCGGAAGTGGTCTTCGAGCCATTCTGCCGTGCGGCGCTGGCCGACGCCGTTGAGAGGGGGACCGCTCTCCTCTCCGCTTCCATTGACCACATGGCAGGCGCCGCATTGGCTTTCCTGGTAAATCACAGCCGCTCGCATGGCATAGGCAGGCACTGCCTCCAGAGCGGCGGCGTTTGTCGGTGTCAGCTTCAACACGAAGGCGGCCAGGCCGTTCGATTCCTCGTCGGAAATGGTCGTGGCCGGCATGGGACTGCCCGGCACCGCTTCGGATGGATTCCTGAAATGCCCCATGAGCCACTCGGTGGGCTTTCGCAGGGAAACCGTGGCCAGCGTGGGTCCCATCTTGGGATCCCCCTCGGACAGGTTGTGGCAACCGGCGCACTTCTCCCGCTGGAAATAGGCTCGGCCGGCCAGCTCGACCGGCGTCAGGAGACGCCAGTCCGCGGCGGCTGGACTCGTCTCCCGAGCGGACTCCACCGGCTCGGGGGTGGTCAAGTCCGCCGCCACCGTCAGGGCCAGCCAACCGGCAATTACCACGCCCACCAGGGCGAAGGCCAGCGTCCGCTGCTGGATGCGCTTGACCTTGGCGCGATCCAGAAAAGGGACGACCAGCAAGGCAAGCACGGCCAGGGTGGGCAGGATCACCGCCCCTACCACTTCCCAGCGACCTTCGAAGAACTTGAGCATCTGAAAGAGAAAGAGGAAGTACCACTCCGGCCGGGGGACGTAGGTGCTGTCACTGGGGTCCGCCAGACGCTCCAGGGGCACGTCCACGGTGGCCGCCAGAACAAACAGGAGGATGAAGACCGCGAAAAAGGCCATCAGGTCCTTGAAGGCCTGCCCGGGATAGAATTTCTTCTTGGGCTGACCGATCGCCCGGGGAGAGGGAGTGACCCCGTGCTTTCGCACCAGGTGAATGTGGAGCATCATCAGGAGCACGGTCAAGGCCGGCAGCATCAGCACGTGCAGGGTATAAAAACGGGTGAAAGTGGAAACGCCCACACCCTCGGTGCCGCCCAGAAACTCCAGCATGTACTCCCCGACCAGCGGCGCCAGCCCGGCAATCTCGATGGTCACCACCGTGGCCCAGTAGGCCCGGTTGTCCCAGGGAAGCAGGTAGCCGGTCAACCCGAAGGCCAGAACCAGCAGCAGCAGCAGCACCCCCAGAATCCAGGTCGCCTCCCTCGGTTTCTTGTAAGCTCCCCACAAGGCCACCTGGACCATGTGCAGCCCCACCACCACCACCATGAGGCTGGACCCCCAGTGGTGAAGCCCCCGGATCAGGCGCCCGCCGGTGATCTCATTCACAATGTATTGGAGACTGTGGTAGGCATCTCCGGGCTGGGGGGCGTAGTTGAAAGCCAGCAGAACGCCGGTAAAAGCCTGGACAAAGAAGAGGAAGAGCGCAACGCTGCCGAAG
>JAPVWS010000487.1 GCA_027493295.1 Candidatus Versatilivorator vitaminiformans
CACGCGGCTCGATTGGATGGTGGACCTCGCCCACGACAAGGGACAGGGACTCGTCCTCCAGCGCGGCCGGCCAGGGCGGAAGGCTCCCCGCGGCAGCAGGGACCTCGCCGCCCCTCCGGGGAGCCAGCCATATCTGCCAGATCGAACGAACGAGCAGACCGGCGAGAAAAACGGCCAGGCCCGGTGTGGCTATGTAGACCCCGGCGAATACCGCGTACATGTACGGATCGGTGGCATGAATCAGGTCGAGCAGGGCGATCTCTCCCGTGGCCGGCCAGGGGTCAAGCCACAGGCGCAGGCCCACGGCCGCCAGGGCCAGGTTGACGAGAATGACTTGTCTCCAGGTCTTCATTCGAAAAGCCTTCCCGCAAGGGATCACGGCGGTGGGAGCGACCCCCGAAGAGAGGGGGGTAAGGTGTCCGGAGGCCTGTCCGGCCTTGCCCCCGCTCGTGGCGCATCAGCGGCAAAAATATGGGGGTCGCTCCCACCACCAGCACCCCTCCAGTGCGCCACGACACCGCGGCGCGCGGGAGGGGGACACGCGAGGCGAAGCCTCGCTTCGCTTTGCCGCAACAGAGAGGGAAATCCGTGTTGTCCCGCGTCCGGTGCGGCGTTTCGGAGAAGTCCCCGACCACAACGGCGGGGCAACCGCCCTCTGAGAGAGAGGCGTTGTCGTGGTTGAAATCATGTCCGGCCTAGGTGTCCGACCCCACGTTTGTAAGGCGGACACCCCCCCGACGGCACCGCCTTGACCCCCAGAGGCGGAAATGGTCGATCATTCCACGGCCATTTGACAGCGGGCTTTCCCGTGCGAGTTCGTTCATCTTCTTGAGGGCGGCATTGAGGCCGCCATAGCGTTCAACGGTGTCCCAGTCGGCCTCTGCGACTGCTTGGCGAAGGGAGAGAAGTTCTGTCTCGGCCTCGCTCATGTCTCCGGCCGTCCAGGATTGCAGCAGCCGCTCGGCGCGGTCGAGGAGGTGCTGCTCCCAGGCGACCGCGACCAATTCGACGCGCCTGCCCGAGTGTCGGAGCCTCTGCCAGAGTGGGCGGTGGGAGGCTCCCCAGGATTGCAGCTCGGTAGGGGTACCCATGCCGGGGTCGATGTAGATGAAAACGGCCCGATCCTGCTCGATGGCGATGGGCATCTTGATGTGGAAATACCGGACCCGGCAGTTGGCCCGTCCTCGATAGATTCGTTTAGGGAGCAGGCCTCGCTCGATCCCGAGCTGCTCGAAGCAGGAGACCTTCTCCGGCTCGGTGGGCAGCCAGGGCAGGTCCGGATGGTCCAGCACGAAGTCGAGCGACAGCAGCCGCCGCCGGGTAACCTCGATCGAGGATTCCCGGCGGTGACGGACGTTTGTGATTCCCAGCTCGCGGTAGACGGCCTTGCCGAAGATGCGGCAAATCCGCCGCCCGTCGGTGATCTCAGCTGCCGCTATGGGTCGGCTGGAAATTCGCACTTCGAGCAATGCCTGAATGAAGCGTCTGGCCGTGCGGTCGGTCATTGCCAGGAAAGCGTCCAGTTGGTCGCGGGTGAAAAGCCCCGAGTGCAGGCAGACCAGGGTGATCCATCTTGCCTCTTGCCCAGTGAAGCCAAGCGGCTCCAGCAGTTTTTCCCGGCCCTGCAGGTGAGGGAATTTCATCGGTTCCTCTCGTCGGTCACCAGCGCCCGGTCGGCCTGGAGATAGGTGATCATGATCCCCATGGGGTTAAAGACAACAAGCTCCGGGGGGACTTCCTGGAGGAAGACGAACTTGATCGACAGGGACCAACGCTGGCGGTCGGCCTCCTGCTCGCGGACGAGGATCACCAGGTCGAAGTCCGCCGTGGCTCCATGCGGCGGTTCCTCGGCGGCGTGAATCCGCAGCACGACGTTTTCGACCTGGGCCTCATGCTCGGCAAAGCCGCCCGAAACCAGGGCAATCTGCTGGCTCGAATCGGCAAAGGCCTTGTCGGCCAGATTGGTCGTGAGGAAGCGGAGGCTCCGGGTCCAGTGGTCATGCACGGTCGCCCTCCTCCGGGAATGGAAGTCATGGATAAAGCGGTTCAGGAAATACTTGGTCGTGGGGTCGAGCGGATCGGCCTTGGCGGTCGTGGCCTCATAGGCCAGGGCCTCGGCCCGGCCCACTTCA
>JAPVWS010000488.1 GCA_027493295.1 Candidatus Versatilivorator vitaminiformans
TCGACTGCGGGCGGAGCCCTTGTCTCACCGACTCCCCCTCCAGGGGGGAGTGCTTGAGGCCAGCACAAGGCTTCCAGTAGAACTCTATCACTCCCCCCTGGAGGGGGAGTCGCAGAAGCCGAGCCGCAGGCGAAGGCTGATGCGGAGGGGGGTGGTACGCGACGGCGCCTAGGTGCGGTGCGGCAGTTCCCTGGGTGCATCCGGCTTACCGTGGGACTGTTGGCAATGGGGCACGTTACCGGTTGGAGTGTTGCATCCAGAGCACAGGTTTCAGCCGGGGCGCAATCCGGGAACCCGCTTGCAAGGCACGGACTCCCAACGTTTTAGCCACAGACCTCCTCTCTTTGGCAAGAGACGTGCTGCATTTGTGGGACGTATCTGTCCGCTCAGAAAGAAACCCACTTCATGGAATCCCAACAAACGCTGGCCGGCCCGATCGAATTTTCCGGCCCGGGCCTGCACACCGGCGAGTCGGTGCGGGTGAGAGTCGTGCCGGCTCCTCCCGACACCGGATTGAGGTTTCGCCGGGTGGATCTGGACGACTTCGAGATCGAGGCGGTGGTGCAAAACGTGGCCCGAGTGGCCTACGCCACCACCTTGATGAAGCAGGGAGTCCTGATTTCCACCGTGGAGCACCTGCTCTCCTCGCTCTACATATTCGGTGTGGACAATGCTCTGATCGAAATCGACAACCTGGAAGTTCCCATTCTGGATGGGAGCGCCCTGGAGTTCGTGGAAGCGATCGCCCGCACCGGGCTACAGCAGCAGTCGTCCCTGCGCCGCTATCTGAGAGTGGAAAGGTCGCTGGAGATCCAGGACCGTGACCGCAGCATCGCCGTTTATCCGTCCGACCGCTTGCAGATCAGCTACACCATCGACTTCGACCATCCCATGATCGGTCGACAGAGTTTCGACTTCGAGGCCTCGCCCGAGGTCTTCTCCAGGGAGGTGGCGCCGGCTCGCACTTTCGGTTTCTACCGGGAAGTGGAAGATTTGAGGAAAAAGGGTCTGGTTCGAGGAGGTTCTCTCGACAACGCCATTGTCCTGACCGATCAGGGTATCCTGAACGACATTCTGAGGTTCGAGGATGAATTTGTCCGCCACAAGGTGCTGGACGGCATCGGCGATCTGGCCTTGATCGGCAAGCCGCTGCTGGCTCGCGTAGTCGCCCACAAGGCAGGTCACGCCCTGCACACTCACCTGGTAACCCGCATCCTGAGCGATCCCTCCTGCTACAGCGAAACTACTAACCCGCCGCTGCGCAGTTCCGGTGGCGATACTGACCTCCCTCGGCAGAGTCAGTGCGTTTCAGCGTCCGGTTCCTGAGTCGCCGCCTGCAGGGGTGGGCAAAGCTGCCGATAGTCATTCACGGGGCGCCGCGTTGACCCCCCTCCGGCTCGACCAACGGCTGCGGTGTGGTCGAAGGAACGCCGCGTATGCCCCCCTCCGGTTCGACTGCGGGCGCAGCCCTTGTCTCACCGACTCCCCCTCAAGGGGGGAGTGATACTCAAGCGTTTTATAAAGGCCTCAAGAATCACTCCCCCCTTGAGGGGGAGTCGCAGAAGCCGAGCCGCAGGCGAAGGCTGATGCGGAGGGGGGCAATCGCGACGTCGCAAAGCAGCGCCGCATGACGAAGGCTGGTGCGGTGGGGGGGTGTGAAGCCGAGGCCGGTCCTTGCCTGTCTTTCGGCGCCTCCTCTATACTGAGCCCCATGCTGGATCCGGTCTACATCCGAAATAACCCCGAGTTGGTGCGTCGGAAGCTGGTCCAGCGCCACACCCCGACGCCGTTGCAGGAGGTGGAGAACTTCGATCGGCAACGACGCCAGTTGCTGCAGGAGACCGAACAGCTCAAGCATCGACGCAACCGCAACAACCAGGCCATCCCTGCACTGAAGAAGGCTGGACAGGACGCCTCGGTCAAGATTGCCGAAATGAAGGAACTGTCGCTTCGGATCAAGCAGTTGGACGAAAAACTGCGGTCCTGCGAGGAACATCTCAAGAGCCTGCAGCTGGCCCTGCCCAACCTCCCCGACGACAGCGTCCCGGTGGGCGCCGACGCCTCCGAGAACGTCGAAATCCGGACCCACGGCCAAAAGCCCGACTTCGACTTTCAACCCCGTGCCCACTGGGACCTGGGATCCAGCCTGGGCATTCTGGACCTGGAGCGCGCCGCCAAGATCGCCGGGGCCCGGTTCAGCCTCTACACGGGAGCGGGGGCCCGCCTCGAAAGGGCCTTGATCAACTTCATGCTGGACGTTCACACCCGGGAACACGGCTACCTGGAGGTGTTGCCCCCCTTCATGGCCAATTCGACCAGCATGACGGGAACGGGTCAACTCCCCAAGTTCTCCGGCGATCTGTTCAAGTTGGAAGAAACGGACTACTGGCTGGTTCCCACGGCCGAGGTCCCGGTCACCAACATCTATGCGAGAGACGCCCACGGCAAAGACACCCGGGGACTCATCCGCCAGCACCAGTTCAACAAGGTGGAGCTGGTCAACTTCACCCGGCCCGAGGACTCCTATTCCGAGCTGGAAAACCTGACTCGGAGCGCTGAAGAAATCCTCCGCCGCCTCCAGCTCCACTACCGCGTGGTCACCCTCTGCACCGGCGATCTGGGATTTTCAGCCGCCAAGACCTACGACCTGGAAGTCTGGCTTCCGGGTCAGCAGGCCTACCGGGAAATTTCATCCTGCAGCAACTTCCTGGACTTCCAGGCCCGCCGGGCCAACATCCGCTTCCGGCGGGAACGCGGGGCCAAACCGGAATTCGTACACACGCTCAACGGTTCGGGTCTGGCCGTGGGACGCACCTGGGTGGCTCTGGTCGAAAACCATCAGAAACCGGACGGCAGCGTGGCGATACCACCCGCCCTCAGGCCCTATCTGAACGGATTGGAGAGCATCGTTCCGGGTCATCCGGGTCTGGGTTGACCCCATTCCACTGACTCGTCCCGGGCAGGCACCTTCCGGCAATGGAGTGTGGTCTTTCTTCGTGTCCCTTCGTTGTCCTTCGTGCCCCTTCGTGGATAACTCTTTTTGACCGCAGTCCCGATCACTCCACCAGCACCAGCGGTTCGCCCGCGTTGACCGCCTGGCCCTCCGCCACCCGAACGGCCCGAATCCTGCCCGATTTGGGAGCCCCCAGCTCGTTCTGCATTTTCATGGCCTCTACCACAACCAACCCCTGCCCCTGGCGTACTTCTTCTCCCTCGGCCGTCAGGATCCTGACCACTTTCCCGGGCATGGGGGCCGACACGGCCACGGGTCCGGCGGCTTCCGTCCTCCCGGAGGTCGAGGGGCCGTCCCGTCGCGGGTCGACCAGACCCACCTGGATACTCTCTCCATCCACGACCACCTGAAATCCACCGGCATTCGGGCTCACGCTGACATCGTGGGAGCGGCCCTCCAGAATCAGGGAAAAAGCATCTTCCGACAACTGCGAGACGTCGACTTCAAGAGTTTTCCCACCGAGCTCCACCCGGGCGCAACTCTCGGAACGTTCCAGGCGCAACTTGCGCCGCCGTCCCTCCAGCACCAGCTCGTAAGTGGCTACGACCCGCTCCACCGGGCGCCTCCCCTCTTCCGCTCGAAGCCTATCTCCGCAGCCCGTTCCAGCGCCCCCACAACTTCCACGGGCTTTCCTGCGGGTCGGTGCGGCCGGTGTCCGAGGCTCGACCACGGCTGGCATAGAGGGCAGCGCCAATGGCCGCCACCTCCCGCAACTCTTCCCGGCCGGCCAGAGACCGGTCGGGGCTATAGAACTTTTCGATGAAGTCGGTGCTCAGCTCCGCCGACAGGAATTTCGGGTGGGCAAGGATGGTCCGGAAGAAGGGGATGGTCGTCTTGATCCCCGAGATCCGGTACTCGGCCAAGGCCCGATCCATGCGGCTGACGGCCTCGGAGCGGGTTTCCGCCCAGGTCACCAGCTTGGACAGCATCGGATCGTAAAATATGGGCACTTCCCACCCTTGGTAGATACCACTGTCTTCGCGGACGCCGGGTCCGGAGGGCTGCCGCAGGCTCCGGATCAGCCCCGGCGAAGGGAGGAAACCCTTCTCGGGATCCTCGGCATAGATTCGGCATTCCAGCGCGGCCCCGCGCCAGCAGACCTCCTCCTGAGTCAATCCCAGGGGTTGCCCTGCGGCGATCTGAATCTGTTTTCTCACCAGGTCCAGCCCGGTGACCATCTCGGTGACGGGGTGCTCGACCTGGAGTCGGGTGTTCATCTCCAGGAAATAAAAGTCCTGTTGCTCATCCACCAGGAATTCGACGGTTCCGGCATTGCGGTATCCGCACGCCTGAGCCATGCTGACGGCGGCCCGGCCCATCCTCTCCCGCAAGGCCTCGGTCATGACCGGCGAAGGACACTCCTCGATGACTTTCTGATGGCGCCTCTGGATGGAGCACTCCCGCTCACCCAGGTGAAGGGTATTGCCGCGACTGTCGGCCAGGACCTGAAACTCGATATGGCGGGGACTCTGGAGGTATTTCTCCAGGTAGACCGCCGGATCCCCGAAAGCGCTCCCAGCTTCGGAGCTGGCGTCTCGCAAGGCAGAGGCCAAGTGGTCGGGGGAGGTCACCAGCCTCATCCCCTTTCCCCCTCCACCGGCCGCCGCCTTGACCAGGATCGGGAATCCGATGTCCCGGGCCGCCCGTTCCGCTTCCGTGCTATCTCCGAGCTGCGGTCCGGTGCCCGGCACCACCGGCACCCCTGCCTGCGCGGCCAATCTTCGGGCAGCCGTCTTTTCCCCCATCAGCTCCATGGCTCTCGGTGGAGGACCGATGAAGCAGATCCCGCGGTCCTGACAGCGGCGGGCGAATTCGGCGTTTTCGGACAGAAACCCGTAACCGGGATGGATGGCTTCGGCGCCGCTGGCCTCGGCCGCCTGCAGGATCCTGTCCATATTCAGATAGCTTTCCACCGAAGGAGAAGCACCCAGCCCGCGAGCCTCGTCGGCCAGACGCACGTGCAGGGCCGCACGGTCGCAATCGGAATAGACCGCCACGGTTGCGATATTCATCTCGCGGGCGGTACGCATGACGCGGACAGCGATCTCACCCCGGTTGGCGATCAGGATCTTCGAGAACATGGTCGCAGATGGCACGGCTGCTCAAGGGAGCCGGGCAACGAACGCCTCCACCCGCCTTCGGGAGGCGGGGTTCAGAGGGAACTGCCGAGCGAACAGAGGCTCCAGCGATTCCACCTCGGAGGCCTTCCCGGCCGGCAGTTTCAGGAAAAAGTTCAGAAAGGATCGGTGGACCCCGGGGAACCGGGTCTTCAGATAAAGGTGGGCGGCAAGAAGGGCGGTATTCTTGCGGACCCTCGACTCCATGGAGGCCCGGTTGGTGGGGCTGGAGGAACCGGGAATGACCGCCAGCGGGTCGGTGGAACGGCGCGTCGTTTCATAGAGCAGCACGAAAAAGGAGTGCATGGCCTCCTGACGGCTCTCCGGCAGTGGGGTCAGGACGTGAAACAGGACCTCGCCGCCCTGTTCCACCGGCACGCCCAGCCCCCTCCGCTTCATCACCGGAGTCAGGAACACCTTGAATTGGGTCACTTCGGACCTGGAAGCCCACGGCTCCAGGATGCTCATGCCCTGTGACTTCCAAAAGCTGGTGAACCACTTCATGCCCTGTTGGTCCCACTCGGTTCGAGCCTCGCGATAAAGCATGTAGAAACGGGAGAGCTCCTCCTCCAGGCAACCGGCAAACTGCTTGGCGAACTCCCGCTCCTGGGGGGCTTGAAAACGGTTTCTGAAGACCGGAATCAACCTGCGGCTGTTGCCGAACATCAAGGGTTCCTTCCTGCGTTTGCCCTTGGGGCCGACCGGAACGGTACGGGTGCGAAAATCGTAGTCGATCAGGGCCAGGGCTTGCTTGAAGGAGGAAAGGTCGTCCGCCAGAAAGGGTGCCTGGATCAGAAAGCGAAGACGAGGGCGTTGCCGGTACCGCTGCTCCAATGCCGCGGCCTCCCGATCGAGCCGGGTCTCCCCCACCTCCAGGTCGCGCTTGGCCTGGTCCATCCGCCGAACGTAGTCCTCGGAGAAAAGATTGAAGCGGTCCCCCGGAAGGTTGAAGTGGGCCAGGGTGTGGTAGATCACGTCCAGGTTGGGGTCGGACAGTATCTTTATCCGGCTGGAGTCGAAGGCAAAAAGCGGCCGAAAGCCCCAGACCAGCAAGGTTGCCAGTGCCAGAGACACAAACAGCCTGGACTTTTTTCCGAGGGTCATCTTCAAGAACCCCTGTTGCAAGCGCTTTGAGCCGCCCTGTCGCACGATCCGGAGCCGAGCCCCGCCCCCCACCGCATCCGCCATCGCCATCCGGCGCTACTTTGCAGCGTCGCGATTGCCCCCCTCCGCATCAGCCTTCGCCTGCGGCTCGGCTTCTGCGACTCCCCCTCAAGGGGGGAGTGATTGAGATCTACTGGTAGCCTTGTGCTGGCCTCTATCACTCCCCCCTTGAGGGGGAGTCGGTGAGACAAGGGCTCCGCCCGCAGTCGAACCGGTGGGGGGCAATCGCGGCGTCCCTTCGAGCATCACTCTCCACTAAAGAGGAATGTTCCCATGCTTCTTCGGAGGTGTCGTGTCGCGCTTGTTCTCCAGCATCGCCAGGGCGCTGATCAATTTTCGACGGGTTTCACGCGGGCGAATCACCTCGTCGACAAAGCCCCGCCCTGCCGCGACGTAGGGATTGGCGAACTTCTCCCGGAATTCCTCGACCCGCCGAGCCGTTTCCGCCTCCAGATCGGCGGCCGCCGCCAACTCCTTGCGATAGACGATCTTGACAGCGCCCTCGGGACCCATCACTGCAATCTCGGCAGTGGGATAGGCGAGATTGACGTCGGTTCGCAGATGCTTGGAGGCCATCACGCAGTAGGCCCCCCCGTAGGCCTTCCGGGTGATCACCGTGATCTTGGGGACGGTCGCCTCGGCAAAGGCATAGATCAACTTGGCCCCATGCTTGATAATCCCCCCAAATTCCTGCGAGGTCCCGGGAAGAAACCCGGGGACATCCTCAAAGCAGATGAGCGGGATGTTGAAGGCGTCGCAAAACCGGACAAACCGGGCGGCCTTGATGGAAGCGTCGATGTCCAGGCATCCGGCCAGGACCGCCGGCTGGTTGGCCACGATTCCCACCGGACGACCTCCCAACCGGGCAAATCCCACCACGATATTGCGGGCGAAGAGCGCCTGGACTTCCAGGAAGCGTCCGTCATCCGCCACCGCGCCGATGATCTCCTTGACGTCGTAAGGCCGGTCGGACTCGGCGGGAATCAGGCTGTCGAGCCCCTCTTCGGAGCGGTCCACGGGATCCCGGGTCTCCTTGCGCGGAGGGCTCTCCATGTTGTTGGAGGGGAGATAGGAGATCAGATCCCTGATGAAACGGCAACATTCCCGATCGTCCTCGACGGCGAAGTGGGCCACGCCGCTCTGTGAGTTGTGGGTCATGGCCCCCCCAAGCTCTTCCTTCGAGACTTCTTCGTGGGTCACCACCTTGATCACTTCAGGACCGGTGATGAACATGTAGCTGCTCTGCTTGACCATGACCACGAAATCGGTGATGGCGGGTGAGTAGACGGCTCCCCCGGCGCAGGGACCCATGATGGCCGAGATCTGGGGGACGACCCCCGACGCCAGGGTATTGCGCAGGAAGATGTCGGCATAGCCGGCCAGCGACACCACGCCCTCCTGGATTCTGGCACCCCCGGAGTCGTTGAGACCGATGATGGGGGCGCCGGCCTTCATCGCCAACTCCATCACCTTGCAGATCTTGGCCGCGTTGGTCTCCGAAAGGGAACCGCCGAAGACGGTAAAGTCCTGGGCGAAAACGTATACCAGCCTCCCGTCGATGCGGCCGTAACCCGAGACCACCCCATCTCCCAGGATCTCCTGGCCCTCCATCCCGAAATCCTGGCAGCGGTGCTTCACGAATTTGTCCATCTCCTGAAAGGACTCCGCGTCCAGCAGGAGATCGATGCGCTCGCGGGCACTCATCTTGCCCGCGGCGTGCTGCCGCTCCAGGCGCTTCCTGCCCCCGCCGGACTCGGCCAGCCGATTGAGTCGCTGAAGGTCTTCCAATGGGGACTTCCCGGGAGTGGGGGGTGGATGGGTGGACAAGCGGCGGCTCCCTGGCTTGATCGCAGGCAGCTATTCTAACGTATCGCTTACGACATTCGAATAACTGCTTTGGTTCCCGGCCAGGTCCATGGCCGTTACCCGATAGGAATAGACAGGACCCCTTTGGAGGTCCCGGTCCTCGTAGGAGGTCCGTTGGGTGGCCGTGGTGGTGATGCGTTGGAACTCGCCCGGGCCTTGACGCCGGAAAACATGGTAGCCGGCCAGATCGGCTTCGGAGTTGGGAAACCAGGCCAGGCTCAGGAACTCCCGGCCCGTCACCAGGGTGAGTTGCCGCGGAGGACCGGGTGGATACAGGTCCCGGTGGAACAAGGTGGCCTCCTCCGAGTCCCGGCTTTCCACCCGTCCTCGATCGGTTTCCAGCAGCGCACGCACCCGGTAGAGGTAAGTCTTACCCAGACGGGCCGACCCATCCCGGTAGGAGGTCCCGGCTACCGGGGTAGGATTGAGGGGGCTCCCGGTGGAACGGCTCTCGGATGAAGTGCGGTAGAGGTTGAACGCCACTCCGGCAGCCACCGGAGATCCATCGATATTGGTGGAGGAAGGCGCCCAGGAAACCTCGACAAACGCTTCGGCAGGGTTCAGGCTCGGCCTGCCGGGAGGATGCGGGACCGGCTGCAGCCACAGGGCGGCGATATTGGAAAGCCCCGCCGTCTGCCCCTTCCGATTGAAGACCTTGACGGCATAGCTGAACTCTCCCTCCAACACCTCGGACAGGTCCCGGCCCTCCAGGCGATCTCGGATGCTCTTTTTCTCCTCCCGCCCCCGGGCAGGCTCGGTCTTCAATACCCGCCAGAGATCCAGGTCTCCCACGGCCGGCGCGGCACCCGCAGCCAAGGAGGGTTCCCGGATCGACCGATAGATTTCGATGGAGGCCAGCGTGGTGGCTGCGCTGCCGTCGGTGTTCAAGTGAGGCAACGTCCAACTGAGCATCACCTCCGCCCCCTGCTGACGGGCCGTCAGGTCCGCGATCGGTTGGGGAATACGGATCAACGGAGGCAGCGGCTCTCCTATCTTTCCGCAGGCCGAGGTCAGGAAAAGAAAAAGGAGAATACTGCCCAGGCGCAGGTTTGGGCCGGAAGATGTAGTTATGGTCATGGGCAGGGACGGGAAAGGCAATGGACGAGGTTAGCTTTTTTTGGGAGCGGCGCCCCGCCGACGCCGCCTTGGCGTCCCGGGAAAATCTATTGGAAAATCCTATCCCCGCGGCAGTGTCGTGGTTGAGGGGAGAGCGGCGTAGCCGCGGTTGACGCAGGATGGCTGAGGTGACGTTTCCTACGGGTCTTCCTTATAGAGCAGCGTAGCTGCGGCTTAGGGTAGCCCCGGGCGGAAGCCCGGGGTCGTATGGTCCCGGCGCTGTAGCAGCCGCGTAGGCGGCGGATCAGGGGCACCGGTCGCGAACGGAGTGCCCGTCGAAGAGATGCCAAGCACGCTCCTTTTCAACTGCGCCACGACCGAGCCATTCCCCACGGCGCAGCCTAAAGGATGTATCGGGTCAGGTCCTGGTCATCCACGATGGAGGCCAGCATCTTCTCTACGTACTCCTTGTCGATGGTGACGTCTTTCGGTTTCAGATCCGGCCCCTCGAAAGAGATCTCGTCCAGCAGTTTTTCCATGATGGTTTGCAATCGCCGGGCCCCGATGTTTTCGGTCCGCTCGTTGACCAGGGCGGCAAACCCGGCAATGCTGCGGGTCGCTTCCTCGGTGAAGCGGAGCTCGATTCCCTCGGTTTCCATCAGGCCCACGTACTGTTTGATCAGTGCGCTCTTGGGTTCCGTCAGGATGCGCACGAAGTCCTCGACGGTGAGCGTATCCAGCTCCACTCGGATGGGGAACCGCCCCTGAAGCTCGGGAATGAGGTCGGACGGCTTGCTGACATGAAAGGCGCCGGCCGCCACGAACAGGATGTGGTCGGTCCGCACGATGCCATAGCGGGTATTCACGGTGGTCCCTTCCACGATGGGGAGAATATCCCGCTGCACGCCTTCGCGGCTGACATCGGGGCCGTGC
>JAPVWS010000489.1 GCA_027493295.1 Candidatus Versatilivorator vitaminiformans
ACCGATCCCGCCATTCCGCCCTACGTCAACCTGTCCCACAAGTCCCGCCACAGCGAATACAACTTCGGCCGACCCAGTTTTCTGGGTGTGGCCCACACTCCCTTCAAGCCGCAGGGGGACATCAGAAACGACATGACCCTGAACGGGATCAGCCTGGAACGTCTTTCGGACCGCAGGCAGTTGCTGCAGAGCTTCGACAGCTTCCGGCGCGACGTGGACCGGACCGGCTTGATGGAGGGTCTGGACAGCTTCCAGGAGCAGGCCTTCGATGTCCTGACTTCCAGCCGGCTGCTGAAGGCGCTGGATGTGGAGCAGGAGAGTTCCAAGCTCCGCGACCGCTACGGCAGAGGTTCTCCGAGACTGGAACGAGACGCCGCTCCCATGCACATGGACCAGTTCGTGGTGGCTCGCCGACTGGTGGAGGCGGGTGTCCGCTGCGTGACGGTGAGCTTCGGCTACTGGGATTGGCACAGCACCAACTTCAAGAACGGGCGCTACTACCTTCCGGCCTTCGACCAGGGAGTCAGCGCCCTGGTGGAAGACCTGCACCGGCGCGGGCTCGACAAGGATGTCTCGGTCATCGCCTGGGGCGAGTTCGGCCGAACTCCCAAGATCAACAAGGATGCCGGCCGCGACCACTGGCCGCGCAACTCCTGTGCCCTGATGGCCGGCGGTGGGATGCGGGCCGGCCAAGCCATCGGCTCCACCAATCGACTGGGTGAGGAACCCAAGGAAAGACCGGTCCACGTTCAGGAAATCTTTGCCACGCTCTACCACAATCTGGGCATTGACGCCGCCAGGACCCATCTCACCGATCTGAACGATCGGCCACACTACCTGGTCGACGGCCATATGCCCATGCCGGAACTGATCTGACTACAAAGGTGGGTTAGCAATGGTGACCATTCCTCGGTCGAGCCTTCCCCGGGTCACCAGCCTGAGCTTGGCATCGGTTCTGCTTCTCCTGGTCGTTCCCGCACGGAGCCAGTCCCCTCAGTCCACCCCTGCTTCCGATGCCAACCCGCTGGTAGCCTTGACCCTGGAGACCGGTCGGCCCGGTTCGACCGATCCCGACGCGGTGGCATGGCTGCGCGGATCGGAGGCAAGACAGCAGCTCCTGGTGACGGGCCGCCTGAGTGATGGGCAACTGGTGGACTACACCCGCCAAGTCCATTACGAGTCCCGACCCGCCGGAATCGTCTCCATCGACACGACCGGATTTGTAACGCCCTTGGCCAACGGATCGGTTCGGGTAACGGCCGGGGTCAACCAGGGACCCAGTGCCGTCACCCGCCTTTCCGTTCGAGAGATCGGGCATTCGAGACGTGTCAATTTCCCCAACGAGATTGTTCCCATCTTTACCAAATCGGGATGCAACAGCGGCGGTTGCCACGGCAAGGCCTCGGGTCAAAACGGCTTCAGATTGTCGCTGTTCGGCTTCGAACCCCAGGAAGACTTCGAGTTTCTGGTGATTGAGGGACGGGGACGCCGCCTGTTTCCAGCCGCACCGGAGCGGAGCCTGCTCCTGCTCAAGGCAACGGGGTCGGTCCCTCACGGCGGCGGGCTTCGGGTCGAGCGGAACTCTCCGGCCTTCGACCTGCTCTCGCGCTGGATCAGGCAAGGCATGCCTTACGGGGGGCCCAATGACGCCGGCGTGGTGGGAATCCAGGTTCTCCCAGCCCATCGACTGATGTCTCGCCGACAGGAGCAGCAGCTCCTGGTAACGGCAACCTATTCGGACGGTTCCAGCAAAGATGTGACCCGCCTTTGCCAGTATGAGTCCAACCAGAAAGAGCTGGCAGAGGTAAGCCCTTCGGGCCTGGTGCGGGTCGGGGAACGGGCCGGTCAATCGGCAGTCATGGTCCGATTCCAGGACCAGGTGGCGGTCTTTCGAGTGACGGTCCCCTACGGCGGTCGGGTGCTGGAAGGGGAGCCGGCAGAAAGTTTTATCGACCGTTGGGTGCTCAGCAAACTCCGGACTCTGGAGCTGCCGCCTTCGAAACCCTGCGACGACGCCACCTTTCTGCGCCGCACATCCATCGACATCACGGGGCGCCTGCCCACCCCTGGTCAGGCCAGAGAGTTTCTGGCGGATCCGGACCCCGACAAGCGCCGGAAATGGGTCGATCAGTTGCTGGCGAGTCCGGACTACGCCGACTATTTCGCCAACAAGTGGAGCGCCATTCTCCGCAACAAACGACGGGACGAGCGATCCACCCGGGGCAATTTTCTGTTCCACGCCTGGATCCGCCGGAGCCTACTGGAAAACAAGCCCTACGACCAGTGGATGCGAGAGATCGTTACGGCTTCCGGGGAGATTGGCCGCAATCCGGCCGTGACCTGGTTCCGGGAAGTCAAGAGCATCGAAGACCAGGTTCAGGACGCGGCCCAGATCTATCTGGGCGTTCGGCTGCAGTGCGCCCGCTGCCATCACCATCCCTACGAACAATGGAGCCAGCAGGACTACTACGGATTTGCCGCTTTCTTCTCTCGTCTGGCGCGAAAGCCGGGAACTCAGGCCGGGGAGGAAGTCATTTTCCATGACCGCGGAACGGCAGCCGCCATCAATCCCAAGACCAAGCTGCCGGTGATGCCCACGGGACTGGGTACGAACGCCTTCGACATTTCCCCAGAGCAGGACCCTCGGCAGGTTCTGGCCGACTGGATGGCCGACAAGGACAATCCCTTCTTTGCCCGCATGCTGGTGAACCGTTACTGGAAGCATTTCATGGGACGGGGCCTGGTCGAACCGGAAGACGACATGAGAGGCACCAACCCCGCCACCAATCCGGACTTGCTGGACGCTCTGGCCGGCCATTTCATCCAAAGCGGCTTCGACCTGAAGGAGCTGATCCGGACGATCTGTCAATCCCGGACCTATCAGCGCAGTTCCCATCCCAATGGGCGAAACGCGGATGACAGTCAGAACTTCTCCAGGTACTACCCCAAGCGGTTGACGGCCGAGGTCCTGCTGGACGCAATCGACCAGGTGACCGACGTGCCAACCCAATTCCCCGGTCAGCCCCTCGGGACGCGGGCCGTGCAGCTACCCGACGACAGCTTCAACGCCGACTCCTATTTCCTGACGCTGTTCGGCCGACCCAACAATGCCAGCGCCTCCGAGTCCGAGCGAACCCATGACGCCAACCTGGCCCAGAGCCTCCACCTGTTGAATTCTCGCAAGATCCACGAGAGGGTCAGCGACCCGCGGGGACGGGCCATCCGCCTGGCCAACGATTCCAGCCTGACCGACGAAGAAAAGATACGGGAACTCTATCTGTGGGCCCTCTCGCGCTTGCCAGAAGAGCCGGAAATGGAGCTCGCATTGGGCTACATACGGAAAAAGACTCAAGTGTCGGACGCTGCCGCTGCCTCGCGGAGCCGGTTGCAAGAGGCCTATCAGGACACCCTCTGGGCTCTGCTCAACACCAAAGAGTTCCTTTTCAACCATTGACCACTAGCCGAGTTCGCACCCGAGCGGCTGAGGAGGTTGCCGAACCGGTTGACTTGGGGTGGGAGCATCCAATCCGCGGGAGGGTTCCCGATGTGACCGGTTCCGGTGGAGGAGCGAGCCACTCGCACCCGGAGGGGGAGAAATCTCCATGAAACACAGGACTTCTAACACTGCTGCGAAGCTGCGGTCGGTGGCGTTGGTGTTGCTGGGAGCCTCCGGACTCTGGCAGTTGGCGGGCATCCCCGCTTGGGGCCAAATGCCGTTTCTGCGGCTTATGACGGCTTTCCCTTCCGGTGGGAAACAGGCCTCGACCGTTGAGGTCACCGTCTCCGGCAGCAACATGGACGGCGTCGACCGCCTCCTCTTTTCCCACCCGGGAATTACCGGCTCCCCCCTGATGAGAGAGAGCACCTGGCTCGAGCCGACTCCACGGCCCGTTCCCGGCAAGTTCAAGGTCACCATTGCCCCCGACGTGCCCCTGGGAGTCTACGAGTTGCGCCTGGCCGGGCACTTCGGGATTTCCAACGCTCGAGCCTTCATGGTCGGAGATCAGGAAGAGGTGCTCTCGGAGGACGACAACCACACGCTGCCAAAGTCCCGGCGGATTCCTTTGGGTGTGACCGTAAACGGCCGTAGCAACGAAGGCGTAGCCGACTATTTCACATTCGAAGCCGAGCAGGGACAGCGCATCGTGCTGAAAGTGCTGGCCCAGCGATTAGACTCCAAAATGGATGCGACCCTGGTGCTCTGCGACGCCTCCGGTAGAGAGCTCATGAGCGATCGGGACACCTACCGCCTCGACCCGTTCCTGGACTTCACGGCCCCTGCTGCCGGAGAGTACGTCGTCAAGATTTACGACTACCTCTATCGAGGCGGTCCCGAATATGCCTATCGCCTCTCGGTGGGAACCCAACCGCATATCGCATACATCTTTCCGCCGGCCGGCCGGCCGGGGAGTCGTCAATCCTACGTGGTTTACGGGCAAAATCTCCCGGGCGGCAAAACCTCCTCCGTGCTCAACCCCCAAGGGGTGCCCCTGGAGGAGAAAACCGTCGAAATCACTCTCCCCCAGGATGCTCATCTCCTGCCTGTCAACTCCTTCCTGGAACCGAGACAGGTTGTGGCGGGAGGAATCGAATTCCGATTGAACTCGCCCGAAGGAGTCTCGAACTCCGCCAGCCTTGGTTTTGCCACGGCTCCCCTGGTCAGCGAACTGGAACCCAACAATCAGCCCCATTCGGCCCAGAGGGTTTCGCTGCCCTGCGAGATCCAGGGGCAGTTCTTCCCCCAGGCAGACCAGGACTGGTTTGTCTTTGAAGCCGAGAAGGGCGCCAGCTACTGGATTGAAGTGTTCTCACATCGGCTGGGTCTGCCCACCGATCCCGTAGTGGTGCTGCAGAGGTTGTCCGTTGATGGCAATGGCTTGGAGCAGCCGGAGTTGGTGGCGCGATTGGACGATGACAACACTTTTCTGGGAGACGAGCGCTATAACACCGGAAGCCGCGACCCGGTCTTTCGATTCAAGGCCGAGCACGACGGCGCCTACCGGCTCAAGATTCACGACTTGGCGGCCACACGGGAGAGCCGCCCCTCCCAACTCTACCGGCTGTCGATTCGCCATTCCGATCCCGATTTCCACCTGTTGGTGGCTACGGACGATCCCGGAGGCTCCAACGACGACGGCATCATCTGGGAACCCCTGGTGCGGCTGGGAGGGAAGACCCGCATGAACGTCATGGCCATCCGGCGCGACGGATTCGAGGGCAGGATCGATCTCGAGGTCAAGGGGTTGCCCCCCGGGATCAGCTTCCCGGGAGCAACCATCCTGGAAAAGAGCAACGGAACCTACCTGTACTTCGAGGCGTCTCCCGAGGCGGCGGGTTGGACCGGGGCCGTGGAGGTGATCGGCAGGGCAAGGATCGATGGCCGGGCGGTTGAGCGGCAGGCGCGCCACGCTACCCTGGTCTGGAACTCCGGCTCGCTGAGACGGGCAGGCGCGCAATCCCGGCTGGTGCGGAATCGGACCCTGGCCGTGAGCCGAAACGAGTTGGCCCCTCAGCTTCCAGAGTTCCGGATCCAAAAGCAGGCGTGGGACGTCCCTCTGGAAGGCAACCTGGAAATTCCCTTTCAGCTCGCTCGCCGCCCCCTTCTGCCGGGCGAGTTGAAGCTGCGCCTGGGAACGCTTGACGGACTGAGGGAGGGCACCACCAAGCTGGTTGTGGACGATGAGAGCAGCGAGGGAACGCTCGTCTACAAGGTCACCAAGCGGGGGAACGAGTTCAAGCCCGGAAAGTACACTTTTTCGGCGGTGGCAGTGGGACAGGTCACCTATCGCAACCAACCCGAAGGGGTGGCTCATGCCCGTCGGGAAACGATGAGGTTACAACAACTGTCCGAACGGAAAACGGCTGTGGCGGGAAGAAGCACCGGGAAGACAACTCCCCAATCCGAGGCGGATGCGGCCGCCCAAGCCAAGGAGGCCGAGCGGGCGCGCAGGGCGGCCGAGAAGCGCTTGCGAGAGGCGATTGCCAAGGCATCCCCTCGAAAAGTCAGGATGGCTGCTCATTCCAGAGCTCTGGATTTGACCATCCATCCGTCTCCCATTCTCCTGACCGGAAAGGAGAGGCTGTGGCACTCTCAAGCCGGGACCAACCTGGAATTGCCCCTTTCCATCAAGCGCCTGTTCAACTACGCCGACCCGGTTGAGATCGGTCTCAAAGTTCCAATCCACATCGTCGGGATCGAGGCCGAGTCGGTAACCATTCCGAAAGGCGAGACGACCTCCGCCCTGCTTGTCCGGCTGGCTGCCGATCTGGATCCCGGCGATTATCCGCTCAAGCTCGAGGCAACGCTTCAACTGAACGAGCAGGAAATTCAGGTGGAAGAGCCGCTGACGATCCGGGTGCAACCCGTCCTGCAGGAGACCTCTCTCAGACACCGTCCATGAAGCGGTTCCTCAAGACCCTCCATTCCGGCCGCCGGGCCAGACGCCGGCCCGACCTGCCGGCGCCGGGACATCCGGTGATTCTTTGGCTGACTTTGCTGGCGACCGTCGCGGCCGCCCCTGTCCGGGCTCAACTCGACCAGGACAAGGATGGGGCTCGGGACGGATCCATTCCCATTTCGGTCCCGGACAGGCAGGAACCTGTCAGCTTCAACAGGGATCTCCTTCCGATTTTTCAAGCCAAATGCCTGGCCTGTCACAGCAAGAGCCTGGCTCTCGGAAAGGTGGTTCTGGAAGACAGGCAGCTGATTCTCTCCGGCGATCGAGCAGAACCGCTGGTCGTTCCAGGCAACGGCGCCGACAGTCTGCTGCTCCAGGTGGCCGCTCATATCCGCCAACCCTTTATGCCGCCTGAGGGGAATGCCGCCGAGGCTGCGCCCCTCACCTCCGAAGAGCTTGGGCTCCTTAAACTCTGGATCGATCAGGGTGCCCGGGCAGGCGACCCGACCAGCCTCTTGCCCCAATTGAATTGGAAGGTCATTCCGGCAACCTTGAATCCTGTCTACAGCGCCGCCATCAGTCCTGATGGCAACTACGCCGCTTGCGGACGCTCCAACAGGATTCTCGTTTACCACCTGGCCTCTGGCCGACTGGCGGCACGACTCACCGACCCCTCATTGAACCCGGGCAGCCTCTATGCGGAGCCGGGGGTCAGCCACCTGGACATGGTTCACTCGCTGGCCTTCAGTCCCAAGGGTGATCTCCTGGTTTCTGGAGGCTACAGGACCTTGAAATTCTGGCGCTTGCAGATGTCGGGTCCGGTTCCAAGCCCGACCGAACCAAGCCAGAACAAACAGGAATTGTCCTGGGTCTTGGAGCGGGTGGTCGGATCGGCGCAAGATTCATCCGGGCCCATGGGAAGGGTAACGGCATTGGCCTTCAGTCCCGATGGCCAACTGCTGGCAACCGGAAGTGGAGACCCGTCCAGAAGCGGCGAACTCAAGATCTGGCGCGCGGAGAATGGGGAACTCGCGGGAGAGGTTCCCGATGCGCACATCGACACCATCCTCGGAATCGAGTTCTCACCGGACGGCCGCTATCTGGCTACCGCCTCCACCGACCGATTTGCCAGAGTCTTTGAGGTCGAGAGCCGACAATTGGCCAAGACCTTTGAGGGACACACCCACCATGTTCTGGACGTGGCCTGGAAAGCAGACGGCAAGATTCTGGCCACCTGCGGCGCCGATGGCGACGTCAAGCTTTGGGATTTTGAATCGGGCGAACAGAAACAGACCCTCGGCGGCTATGAGAAAGAGATCACTTCCCTGAGCTTCATTGCCGACAGCGACCGATTGTTGATCAGTTCAGGAGATCCCATCGTACGCTTGGGGGAACGACGGCTTGGCGGCGTGTCCTCCTTCGTCCACGTGTCGGCAGTGAGCAGGGATGGTCGGACGGTCGTGGCGGGAGACCAGGACGGTCGCCTGCTGGTCTGGCGTTCTCCCGGCCTGCAGCCGCTATTCGTGCTTGAGCCGGAGGCGGAACCCGTTGACGGCCCTTCCGGGAAGTAGTCTGCACCGTCCGGCATTCCGTTGCGTTTCATTCCACGCCGACTCCATGATCACCTCGTTTCTGGTTGCAGTGGGCCGCACCTTCGCGGATGCCCTGCTGCCCCCCATTTTCTTCGCCGGACTGGGAGCTCTCACCGACCGGCTGCTGCACTTCGAGCTCCGCAGTCTGAGCCGTTTATGTCTCTACATCCTGTCGCCTGCACTACTCTTCTCTTCTCTCATGAAGGTGGAGGTCACCCTGGCGCAGGCGGGACAAGTGGTTGCGTTCGTCTTTCTGGTCCTGTCGGGCATGGCTCTGCTGGGGTGGATTTATGCCAGGCTTCGCCGTATGGACGGGCCCGCCACCGGCGCCGCCGTCATGGCGGCAACCTTCTTCAACGCCGTCACCCTGGGATTCCCCTTCGTGCTCTTTGCCTTCGGCGAGGAAGGACTGAGCCTGGCCGCTGTCCTGGTGGCAACCAACTCTTTGCCGCACAACACCTGTGGCTTGTTTCTGGCTGCCAGGGGCGTGCACGGAACCCGGCAGTCTCTTTTGAAGCTGGCCCGGATGCCGGTTCCCTACGCCATTCTGGCTGCGCTGTTCCTACGCGCCTTTGATATCCCCCTGCCGGCCTCCGTCTTCGAGCCTGTCGACATCCTTGGAAGGGCGGGAATTCCGGTATTGTTGATCACCATCGGAATGGAGGTGGGCCGCATCCCGCTTCGGATGAACCATCCCGACACCTGGGGCGTGGTGGCTCTCAGATTACTGGTCGGTCCCCTTTGGGCCTGGTGGGCCGCGTCCCTGGTTGGCTTGGGAGGCTTGCTGGGTCAGGTGGTGGTGCTGCAGGCAAGCATGCCTACGGCGATCATGCCGATCGTTTTCGCTCGAGAATTCGGCAGCAACGTCTCTTTCGTCTCAAGAGCGGTACTCTTCTCCACGCTGTCCAGCATCCTGACCCTTTCCCTGGTGCTGGTGCTGGTCCGCTGAGAAATGCGGATCAAGGAAGCGACTACAGGAGTATGATAGCTGTCGTCCCGGGCGCATCATCCTCGAACGACCCGGTTTCACCGTCACGCAATTTCATTCCCCAGGAGAAATACCATGCACGTTCGCGAGTTGTTCGATCTTTCCGGGTGCACGGCCATCGTCACCGGGGGCACCGGACTCTATGGAACTCCCATGTCGGAAGCTTTGGCCGAAGCCGGAGCTCACGTGATCATCGCTTCTCGCAACAAGTCCCGCTGCCGGGAATGGGCGGCCAAACTGGTGGACCGGGGACTGAAGGCCAGCGGCGAAAGTTACGACCAAGGGAGCGAGGAATCGATCCTGGCATTTAGTGAGCGAGTGCTGAAACAACAGGGCTCAGTCGACATTCTGGTCAATAACTCAGTGGGACGCTCCATGCGGAGTTATGCAGCCCCACTGGACGACTGGAGGCAGTCGATGGAGGTCAATGGCACGGGACTCTTTGCCATCTCCCGAGCCTTTATGGATCCCATGATGAAGAGAAAAAAGGGGACCATCATCAACATCGGGTCCGTTCAGGGTGTGGTCGCCCCGGACTTCAGCAACTATGCCGGCACCAACATGACCACCCCGCCGGACTACCAGTTTCACAAGCACGGTCTCGTCGGGCTCACCAAGTACCTGGCGGCTTGGGCCGGGCCCCACGGTGTTCGAGTGAATGCCATTTCCCCGGGCGGCTACAACCCGGAGGTGGCTCACGAACCCTTTCTGTCGCAGTACAACCGTCGAGTCTTTCTGGGTAGAATGGCGGAATTCGACGATATCAAGGGCGTGGTGCTCTTCCTGGCTTCCGAGGCATCCCGTTACATCACCGGGCAAAACATCTTGCTGGACGGCGGCTATTGCGTCTGACGGCTTACTGGAAACAAACGCCGCAACTCAGGAAGCCGCAGCTTTGCGGCGTCGCGTATGCCCCCCTCCGCATCAGCCTTCGCCTGCGGCTCGGCTTCTGCGACTCCCCCTCAAGGGGGGAGTGATACCAGAGCGTTGTTGCAGGCCTCAAGAATCACTCCCCCCTTGAGGGGGAGTCGGTGAGACAAGGGCTCCGCCCGCAGTCGAACCGGTGGGGGGTAAACGCGGCGCCCCGTGAGTGAAACTCACCCGCCAGGGTTAGTGCGCCGAGGCAGCGTCCGCTTGGGGCAAGGCTCACAATCCTGCCGAACCCGTGCCACGCCCGCGGCTGCTATACTAGCTCCACTGGGCATTGGGAACGCAGGTACGAGCAGTCTTCTGTGCTGCCCGTGGTTGCGAACTACGGGCCTGGATCCAAGGTCGACCTTTCATGAGCAATCATCGTCGTCTCTTGCTGCCTGCCGTTGCTGGACTCGTTCTGGCTCTGGGCGGAGTGCCGTCGACGGCCCAGACCGTCCCGGAATACGAGCAGCAGGCGGAGCAATTGCGCCGGTACCACCAGGTCGAGGAGGCCATCGAGCTGCTCCAGGCCGGTCTGCAGCGGCACCCGGGCGAGCCTCGTCTGCTCCTTCCGCTCAGCCTGCTCCTGATCGAATCCGGACGAGCAGACGAAGCCGAGGAGCACCTTCAGCGGGTCCTATCGCTGCAGCCGCTGGACCCCGAAGCCCACCGCAGCCTGGGGGAGGCCTATCTGCAGCAGGGCAGACTTCCCCAGGCAATCCGTCATTTTCAACAATCCAACCGGCTCAGGAACGGCGACGAGAGGGTCCACTATCGCCTGGCCTTCCTCTTCCTGATCCAGGAGCGTCTGGATCTGGCGTTGGAGCACACCCGCCGCGCAATCGAGATCAACCCCGGCGAGCCCCGATTTCGCCTGCTCTATTCCATGCTGCTGGGAATCCAGGGACGCGATGAAGACTCTTACGAGCAACTCGGCATCGCCCGTCGGTTGGCCCCCGCCGATGCGTCCATCCTCTTCAAGCTGAGCGAGAAGGAGCGCGCCGCCGGCCGCACCGCCGACGCCCTGGAATCGCTGAAGCTGGCCTCCCGGACGGACCCCGAGAACCCCCTCTACCACTCCGAGCTGGCCCAACTCTACGACCAGCTGGGGCAGGAGCGGGAAGCAGCCGAATCGGCCGGCAAGGCCCGGGAGCTCTACCAGGCGTTTGAGGATTACATCGAAGCCCTGAGCCTGATGGGCCAGGGGAAAACTCTGCAGGCGCTACCTCTTCTGGAGCCGGCCGTGCAACGCCACCCGGAATTCACCAGCGGCATGCTCCTGCTCGCGGACGCCTATCAGCGACTGAAACGGCCGCAACCGGCCCTGCAGCTCTACCTCCAAACCCTGGAAAGGGATCCCTCCAATACCAAGGCCATGCAGGAAGCCACCTGGATCCTGGCTGGCCGATCCGACTTCGGCTCGGCGCTGCGCATCCTGGCCGAGGTTCCCAAGGCCCATCTCAACCAGTCGCTGATCGAGGCCTACTGGAAACAGGATCAGCAACAGCCAGCCGCTGCCCTGGAGCGGTTTCGCCGGGTGGAAAGCAGAAATCCCTTGAACCCGGGCCTGTTGCAATGGATCAGCTACTGTCTCTACACCCAGGGCCAGAAAGAGGAAGCCCTCAGAGTTCTGAAGAAGATTGCCGACCTTCGACCGGAAGACGCCGCTGTCCAGCGAAGAATTGGGGAGATCGAGCTGGAAGGCCGCCGCGAGACGGCCTTCCGCCACATGGAGGCCAAGAACTGGGCGGCCGCGCTGGCAGCCTTCAGCGACCTGGCCAGGGACAGCCAACCCGGAGACCGTCAGGCTTCCTATCAGCTCCATCTCGCCTATTGCCACCAACAACTGGGCCAACTGCGCCGGGCAGCCCGGGCTTACACCAGCGGGCTGCGATCCCACCCGCAAGCGCATTGGGCGCGACTGAACCTGGCCTCGACGCTCTACCGGCTCTCCCGATTCCGGGAGGCCGTCGAACAGTGGGAACGACTTCCCAGCCTCTCCAAGACCGCTCCGATCCATTTCCAGTTGGGAGTCTGCTACCTCCACCTGGACCGCTACGACTTGGCCGAGGCGGCGTTCCGCCAGTCGCTGGAGAGAGGCAACCGCTCGCCACAGCTCTTCTACAACCTGGGAACCACCCTGCTGCGACGGTTCAAGACAGCCGAAGGCTGGGCCCTGATACGGCGTTCGGCCGCCGCCAACTATCCGCCTGCCCTTAGCCTTCTCAGACGGGCCGGCCTGACTGGGCGATAGAGAACCCACCCGACCTCCGAACCCAATCTGCCCTCGGGAGAAACCATCCATGCCGCCGCCCGTGGAAATACGCTCTACTCAAACCATTCTGTCTCTGGATGCCGATGGCCGAGACCGAGCCGCGCTCTGGTTTCCGGAGTTGGTCGAGATCGGGGCCACCTCGAAGCGGCCCGTTTTCTTTGACGGTCCATCCCCCTGCCCAGTCTGGCGACCCCGGGAAGACTCGACCCTGGGTTATACGGTCGAGGTCCCGGGGAGTCTCGCCATAGACGCCAGCATCCGATCTCACCCGCTCGGATTCGACCTCAGCCTCGAGCTCACCAACGGGAGCCCGCGGGATTGGAAACAGGTGATTGCCGCCGTCTGCCTGCAACTGACGCCGGCAGCCTCTTTTCTCGACCTGACCAGGGAACGGACCGGCTGCGTGTGCGGCGGACGGATCCGGACCTTCGCCGAGATGGAGACCATTGGAGGTCGCCCCGTATACCTGTTCTCTTTCGTCCGGGACCACACTCCCCAGAAGCTGCATGGGGACCCCACCCGACCCGGAGCCAAGTGGAGCCACACGGTCGAGCGCCCCGACGACGGATTCCTGTGGGTGAGCGCCGCCGGCTCCAAGCGAACGCTCTGGATGGCATGGGACGACAGCCAGTTCCTCCAAAGCAACATCACCCCCGCCTACGGATGTGTCCACTCCAATCCCTTCTTCGGCGATATGGCCTCCGGGGAATCCGTTCGCAGGAGGGGCCGGATTGCCGTATTGGAAGGCAGCCCCGAGGAGGCCCACAGATCCTTCTTGAGCGAATTCGGCAGGTAGGCCCATCAAGTCTCTCTTGCCGCGCCGCCGTGGGTAAGACTAGAATGTCGGGTCGATACCGCTGTTTGGCAGGATCTCTTGCGGGTCACGAGTCGGCCACCATTCGGTATGCGGCCGGGCAGAAAATTTTAATTCAAGGAGAAACCGTGCATTTCACCCAGGAACAAATTGAATTCTTCCATACCAACGGATATCTGCTGGGGCCTCGAGTGCTGTCGGACGCCACCATCGCGGAGCTGAAGCAGCGCATCCAGGGCATCCTGGACGGCAGCATCTCCTTTCCCCAACTCTACAAGGGAGAAACGGTGGAACGGTCGGACGCCAAGGGCCAGTTGCCCTCGGTGAAGGTCGTCAACCTTTCCCGCCACGACTCGGTGTTTCGCAAGGTCTTGGGCAACGAGGCTGTCAGCACGCTGGCCAACGAACTCATGGAAGGCCCGGTGCGGCTGTGGGAAGACCAGATGATCTACAAGCCGGCCTTCGACGAAAAGACCACGCTGGGGTGGCACCAGGACTACACCTACTGGGACCACGTCTATCCTGCTGACCTGGCCACCTGCTGGATCGCCATCGATGATGCCACCGTGGAGAACGGCTGCATGTACGTGGTTCCGGGAAGCCACCGCTGGGATCTGGACTATTCCCGCGAGGACGTGGACGTGGCAGACCCGGAGTGGCTGCTGAAGCGCTCCGATCTGCCTGCCAGGGTGGAACCGGTGGCTTGCGAGGTGCCGGCCGGCCACTGCCATTTCCACCACTGCAGGACCTTTCACGGCTCCTACGGCAACAAGACCGACAACCCCCGGAGGAGCTACGTCATGCACCTGATGCCGGGACACATCCGCCGTGGCGGCGAGGACTGGAACGACCGCATGGCCTCGGTGGAAGGAGTGGCCGTGGGAGAGATCGTTCAGGGGCCCAGCTATCCGGAACTGCCGGTTTCGGCCTAATCCTCGATATTCCTCCACTCCAACTGCAGGAACTTGAAGGGCTTGTCCCCGAGCACCTTGTATCCGTGCTTGACGTATCGGGGAGTGAAGATGACGTCCCCGGGGCCGACTTCGCGCTCGAACTCGCCCACCTCCCACAGGGCTTTGCCCTCCAGCACGATTTCGATCTGCTCCATTTTCGGATGGTAATGGACCGGGGTGTTTCCCCCGGGGCCGTACTGAACCAGGGCGATGACCGCCGATTCCGAGTTGATTTGCGGAGCGAGAAAGACTACCTGTGAAATACCGAAGTGCCCTCCGGCCTCTTCAGCGCTGAGTTGCCGGATAGGATGGGTCTTCTCGGAGATCACGTACCCCACCGGCTCCGCCACCGCCACATCCAGGGCTCCGCTCCCGTCGAGATCCAATCCCTTCCCGGCCCGCGGCCACCAACGGGTGAAGCCGCTCAGATTGAACTTGAGTCGGGATACGGCGTGAGGGTTGGCCGTGCCGTTGGCGACGAACAGTTCCCCGGAAGCCGTGAAGTCGAGACCGCTGGGAGATTTCAGGGTCGGACTCTTGACGGGGTTCTCCGCCACCAGTTCTCCCTCCCTCAGAAAAACACGGTGAAGCTGGTCGGAAGCGGCATCGGCAATGAAGGCCTCGCCCCAGGGGCTTTCGGCAGCGCCCGTCAGATTGGCTCCCGGCAGCACCAGGGCGGTTCGGGGACCGTGCGTCAGGGACTCTCCCGATCTGTCGGTGAGTTGATAAACGTGGTCCCCGGAGATCCCGAAGACCCGGCCCTGCAACACGAAAACATCCCGGTAGGTGCTCCCCGTCATCTTCCCGAACTTGTTCTTCAAGGGATCTCGACGCGGCGCGCTGTTCCAGTCCTTGAAGTACATGTGACTGCGCTGGCGGAAGATCTCGTCAAGGTTCGGTTCTTCCAGGAGCCGCCCGCTCAGCCCGGCACGATCCCCGGGATTGCCGTCATAGAGCTTCAGCCGGTCCGCGTCCGGGTCGTAGACCAGACGGCCGGTCAGATGCCGCTGGCGGTCATAAACCGAGAGGATATTGCCCCGCTTCATGGAGATCGAGGCGGCAGGGAAAATACCGGGGAAATCCTTGCCGCTGTAGGAAGCGACCCGCTTGACCTCTTCCTGCTTGTCTCTGATCTTGTACTGGACGATTTCCCCCTCGTTCTTGAGGATAAAGACCCGTTCCGTGGCCAGACCGGGCAACAGGGAAAAGACCAGCAAAAACAACCCCAAGAGCGGGATCCTCAGGTAGCGCGTCGGCATCGGTTTCCTCCATTGGTTTGATTGACCCGGAGACAGAGGCAGTATCTCCGGACTCCATGCGATCCGGGGCAAGCCGGTCCAAAAACTAGCGGAATTCCAGCCGGGCCCACTCTTCGGCGCTCTGCACGGCGCTGGCCGGCCGGCTGCGGCTGCGGGCGATGTGTCCCTGGTCCTGGCGCAGGGTGGGCTGGCGAGCATCCTGGTAGCGCCAGTCCAGGTTCCAGCGAACCGTCCGGCTTCGATTCGGCAATCCCTGGTGAAACAAGAGATTGCTGAACAGCGCCACGTCTCCCGGGTCCAGCTCGATGGAGACGGCCCTTTCGAAAAGGGGCGTATACCTGGGGTCCACGATCTCCAGGTAATAGCGTCGGCTGACGTGGGGCACCACCCCCAGCCTGTGGCTGCCGGGGACGAACTGCATGCAGCCGTTCTCCTCCCGCGCCGGAACCAGCGGCGACCAGACGTTGAGCATTCGCAGCTCCTCCACGTCATCGTGCCGCACACTGTCATCGGTGTGTACGAAGTGGGTGTAACCGCCGTCCTGGTGCCACCAGATGCGCGTACCCTCCCAATCGGGGAGCTTGGGACGCACGGTGTAGTTGGGATAGAGTCGAATCTCGCCGCCCAATACCGACTCCACCAGGTCGAGGAGCTCCGGATGAAAAAAATAGCCGAAGATGCCGGGCAAGTGTAGTTCCCGGCGGAAGCTCTGGGGCGCCCGATCCAGGCAGTCCCGATAGAGCCGGTAGATCCGGGTTTCGAAGGGCTCTTCCGCCAAGGAGGACGGGGCCCGTCCCTCCTGAATCAACCCGGCTGCCAGTCGGTCGACCAGACCGTCGAGATCGGCCCGGGCCTCGGCCACCACTTGCGGTCCCACCAGCCCCCGCAGGATGACATAGCCCTCCTCGTCGAGTTGCTTTCTTAAGCCAGGTTGCATGAAGCGATCAGCATGGACTGGATCCCCGGATCAGGGACCCCGGCAGCAATCAAGGGATCATAGAGTAAACGGGTGGATAAATAAAGGACGCCGCAGAGCCATTCCAGTCTTCCCTTCCCAACGTGGGGGCAACCCTTGTGGTTGCCCGGTCGTTCCTCTTCGCCTGGTCAGCGTTGCGTTGGGGGCGCCCACAAGGGACGCCCCTACTCTTGGTCTCCAGGTGGAACCGGCGCCGCTGCGGTCACACCCGGAGCCATCGTGATATGGTAGGAGCGGACGGGGTCTGACGACGATCGCTTCCACCATCGATTCCAGCCGCTCACATCCAAAAGAACCCCAGGAGCCACACCAGTGAGAAAGAGCAAAGTCTTGAAAAAATTCCGCAGCGGAAAGTTCGCCCGGATCTGTGGAATGGGGCACTTCCTTCCCTTCTTCATCCGCCACGCCGCCCACTCTCGATACGACGGGATCTGGTTCGACCTGGAACACCGGACCATGAACGACAGGGAAGTGCAGTCCATTCTGGCCCTGTGTCATCTCCACGATATCGATTGCATGATCCGTCCCTCCACCCGCGAGCCCGCTCGCCTGTACCGTTACCTGGAAGAGGGAGCCGCCGGCTTCATGTTTCCCTTTGTCAACAACGCCCAGGTCGCCAGGCAATTGGTGCGGGCGGTCAAATTTCCGCCTCTGGGTGACCGTGGTGTCGACGGGGCGGGAATGGACGCCGACTACACCCTGGCTGCCTGGACACCGGGAGCCGACTACTGTGGGGAAGCCAACCGGGAGACCTTCATCCTGGCCCAGATCGAATCTCCTGAGGCGCTGGAAAATCTGGACGAAATCGCTGCCGTGGAGGGGATCGACTGCCTCTTCGTGGGTCCCGCCGATCTCACCCGCCGCATGTCCAGCCTGCCCGGCAACGAGCCGTTCGTTCTGGATGACGCCGTCCAGCGGGTGGCCGACGCCGCCAGCCGGGCCGGCAAGGCCTGGGGAGTCACGGTACCCTCTCTGGAAGCCTTGGCAAAATACCGCAAGATGGGAGGCCAGGTGATGCCCTGGGGAGGGGATTATTTCCTGGTCGGGGTCCTGGACCAATGCCGCCGGGACATGGATGGCGTCCTGGAGCCGGAGTGAGGTGACTCACCGCCGTCGCAACACCGATTCGTCTCGCCAGGGTTGGAAGGTTTTCCTCAACTCGACAGCACTTTGGGCAAGGGCGCTGCAGTTGCCGGCCAAGACCTCGAAGACCCGGTTGGCGATCACCCGATGCCCCAGGTTGTTGGCATGCACACCGTCGGGGTCGACCATCCAGGGAGCCATTCCCTGGGCCTCGAAGACATCGGCATAGAGCACGTCACACTCCAGCGCCAAACGTCGCATGGCGGCATTGAACCCCATGAACGACTCCAGGCTGCCTCGATCGAATGGCGGGTATTGATCGAAGGCCGTCATGTAGTAGGCATTCACCAACACCATCAAGGCGCCGCTGCGCTCCTTGATGTCCAGCAGGATATGCCCGAGGTCCTGTAGGAACCCTTCGAGAGGCGTTCCTCCCCTGGCATCGTTCAACCCATAGGAAACCAACACCAGGTCCGGTCGATGCGCCAGCACGTGCTTTACGTAACGCTCCATGGCGCTGGGCTTCCCGGAGTATTCGTAGGCAGGGCTTCTCTGGGAAATAAGGTTGGCTCCCAATCCGCTGTTGATCATCCTGACCGGCTCCAGTTGCGCCTCGTCGATCAACTGACCCAGCCGGTGGACCCAGGTCAGCTCCCGTCGAGTCGCCGTTCCCCCGGCCGTGGTGCTTTCACCCAGGGCTACAGCTACCTTGAAGGGTGTCTTGCGAAAATCTCGCTTGTCCAGGAATGTCGAGGAATCGTCCATGGGGGAGATATGAGGGTAAGTCTTCGCATTCAGCCCTCACCGCCACAGGTCGGGTTGATACTGGGCGAGGGCTTCCGGTTTTTCTTCAGCGCACGAACCAGCGGGCCGCGCAGCGGACCTGGCTCTTCTGAAACTCGAGGGTGTAGGGATCGACCAGCCAGCGGGCCAGGTAGCCGTCGGTGCGGGCCAAGAGCCAGCCGAAATCCCAGCCCTTGCTCCGGTACCGGATCGGAATGGAAGGCTTGACCCGAACTACCGGCTGGGCGCCCCCCCATAGCCGCTTCTGCTCGGTGTAGTAGTAGTTGGGACCCACATGGACGAAGACCTCATGGTCCATGGCATTTGCCGGGTCATCGGCCAGGTCGGCGCACAGACCCCGCAGCGCCACCTTGACGTCGCGGCCGCGGGCGCATTCCCCGGCCAGATCCTCGACCGACCCCGACACCACCGTACCGTCCTCGGTGTGAGAGAGGACCTCTTCCCAGACGTCCAGCACGTGGAAGCCATAGGACTCGAAGTCATAGACAAAGTTGTGGCTGGGGGCGTTGGTGCCTGCATCCCAATCGTCGAAGCGGTGGGTTTTGGGATCGGAACCCTGATCGTAGGGGGGTGAGGACCCCGGCAGACCCTCGTCCGGCCTGCCGTCCAGATAGGGCCGGGCGATCGCCTGCAGGCCGTTCTGGTTGTACATGAAGAAGGACATGGAGGCCCTGGGTCCAAAGCCGTCCTCCACCAGTCCTACCGGCTGCCTGAGATTCATGATTCCGGCCGTCCATCGATCTTCCAGCAGATAGGTCACCCGAAAATCGGAGACCTCCTGAACCAGCTCCGGATTGTCGGAGTCCCGGTCCACGTGCTCGTTGTGCCGGAACTCGGTATAGATTCTGAGGTCGGCGCCCCGCCGGATGGCGTCGGCCAGGGCTTTCTCGCTGCCCGCCACCGGCTGGCGCTGCTTGTCGAGGGAGAGAGCCAGTCTCCAGCGGTTGCTATCTGACAGCGACTGCTCACTTGAATCGGTTTTCTCGACCATGGGTCTAGACCTTTCCTGTCTTGAAGAATGGTTGGCGTCGATGACGGCCGGCCCCGGGGAGTGTCCCCCGCCCCGAACTCATCCACGGTGCTTCAGGGGACGACCGGGAAACCGGTCCAGCAGCTTCCCCTCCCGCAAAGCCCACTCGCCGTTGACCAAAAGATGGTGAATGCCCCGCGGGGCATGGCGGGGCTCCATATAGTCGGCCCGGGTGCCGATCCGCTCCGCATCGAATACCGTCACGTCGGCCCAGTATCCCGGGGCCAGCAACCCTCGCCGTTCCAGCTTGAATCGGCGGGCCGGCAGCGCCGTCGATTTGCGTACGGCCTCTTCGACCGTGAACCAGCCTTTGTCTCGTACGAATTCCCCAAACAGGGTCGGGTAGGTTCCGAAGGTCCGGGGATGGGGATTCCCCTCGGTGTAAACCCCATCGGTGATAATGGAAGTCAGCGGGTGGCTCAACACCTTGCGCAGATTCTCTTCCGACTGGTTGAAGGAAACGATCATCAGGCTGGCTCGCGTCTCCTGCAACAGATCCAGGGCCGTTTCCACACCGGAACGGCCGCGTTCCTCGGCTACCCGGTAGATGGTCCTGCCGACCAGGGACTGGTGGCTCCTCGCCCTTGCCGATGCTATCCATTGGTGGCCCCTCTCCCGAACGGATGCGATCAACAGGTTCTCCCAGCCGTTGCCCAGATTAGCCTCGGTCTCATCCGCGATCCGTGCCCGAGTCTCCTTGTCGGACAGCCGCTCCAGCAGTCGCCCGGTTCCTCCCTCCAGGGCCCAGCTCGGCAGAATTTGAGTCAGATGGCACGATCCCGCCAGATAGGGGTAGGCATCGACCCCCACGTCCACCCCGTCCCGCTCAGCCCGGTCAACCAGGTCCAACACCGCATCCATCTTTTCCCAGTTCATGCGGCCCACCGTCTGCAGGTGGGAAAGCTGAACCGAAACCCCGGTCTCACGCCCCAGGTTGAGAGCCTCCTCCACGGCCTGGAGGATGTGAAACTTGTAGTCCCTCAAGTGGGTGGTGTAGTAGGCATCATGTTTGCGGACGATCCGGCAGAGCCGGGCCAGCTCCGCAAAGTCCCCGTAGCTGCTGGGGGCTTCGTTCAAGCCGGTGGAGAACCCGATGGATCCCTGCTCCAGGCAGGAGGACAACCTCCGTTCCATCCGGCGCCACTCCGCCGAATCCAGCCGGGCCGCCTTGATCCCGCAGACGTTGGCCCTTAGGGTGGCGTGGCCGGTGAGCGCCGCCACGTTGGTACGGCTGCCGACCTTCTGAAGGTCGTCGAAGTAGGCCGCCGCATCGGTCCAGGTCCAGGCCCCCCGCCTTTCGAAGAGGTCGAAACTGGGAACCAGCTTCTCCGAGGGCAACTTGGGAAAGAGCGAAAACCCGCAGTTGCCGACGACCTCCGTGGTGACGCCCTGCAGGACCTTCTCGGGGCGGTGTTCCAGAACCTCCAGGTCGCTGTGGCTGTGCACGTCGATGAAACCGGGCGCCACCGTGAGACCGGAGCAGTCCACCACCTCCATGTCGGGCGCGGCGACGACCGTACCCACGTCGCGGATTCGGCCGCCATGGATCAGGACCGACGCCTCCCTGCCCGGGCTGCCGCTGCCATCCACCACCGTTCCGTTGGACAAGAGAATCACAGCGATCTCCTTCTCAGCGCTTGAAGAAGAAATTCTCGGCCGTCTTCACCAGGATCTGGTCCTTGTCGCTTTCGCTCAGGAAGTCGGCGTGATCCTGAATCAAGGCCACCGCGGCCTCGTAGGTGTTGGGAGACTCGAGGGCCTGCAGGGGACAGTCGCTTTCCCACATGCAGCGTTCGGGACCGAAGGCCTCCACCACCCGGCGGATGAGCGGAAGCTGTTCCAGGTAAGGCGGCTTCTTGGCCCCCAGCGCATAGAAGGCCCCAACCTTGACCATCACGGCGGGGTGCCTGGCCATGGCGCACAGGGACGCGATCTGCTCCTCGGGAAAGGTTCCCAGTCTTCCGATCAGGCAGAGGTGATCGATGATGACCGGTGTCTGCGGGTAACGGCGGCACATGCGGTCCAACTCGGGCAGATCGGGCGGCGACATCAGGAAGCTGAGGGCCAGGCGGTGGTCGGCGGCGGCCTGGAACATCCTCTCGTACCCCTCATGGTCGAGCCAACGGGGTCCGTCGCCCAGGCGCGGCCGCGTGCTCTTTCCCCGAATGCGGAAGGCCAGGACACCTCGCCGGGCCAGGTCCACCATGGTCCTGTCGGGTCGGGCCAGGCTGACGTCCGTCACCGCCGGGACGATTCCCGTCCCCACGAAGTTGTCGGGCCGGGCGGCGATGATGTCCAGAATATAGCTGTGGTCCAGCCCGTACCAGGTCATCTGGATCAGGTTGGTGCGGCGGACCCCATGGGGACGGCTGTGGACAGCCAGATCCTCGGGAGTAAAGCTCGGAAACCAGAAGTCCTTTTTGCTGAACCCCGGCGCCAGGGGATATTTTTCGGTATCGGGAGTCCACACGTGTACGTGGGCGTCCACGATATCGGTCCGCTTGCTCGGGGCGGCAGCCAGGGGCGTCGGCTTGGCGGCCGCCAGCAATCCCAGGCCGGCGCCCGATGCCAGCAATTCTCTGCGGGTGATTTCCTTCATGGTTACCTCATGAGTATGGACGTGCTCCGGTTTCTCGGCTCCGGCCAGCACGCTGGTGACTTCCGGATGGCTCAGAACCCAGGCCACGCAGACTTGGGGCCGGGTCACTCCCATTTCATTGGCGACCGCGTCCAGCGCCTCAATGGGACCCTTCAACGGAGATCCGTCCGGGATTCCCCGGCCCGGCGCCAGGCGCCCTTCCCCCAGGGGGCTAAAGGTCAGCAGGCCAAGATTTCCCTGGCGGATCAGGGGAAACAGCTCCTGCACCATGAAGTCCCCGCGATCGGCAGCCACCAGGTTGAAGTAATCTTCCAGCCCGGCGATGGGGCTCTTGCCCTCCCGCTTCCCCAACTCCAACAATTCCCCCACTTGACGGGCCAGGTGGTTGGAAACCCCCCAGTAGCGGATCTTGCCGGCCTTGACCAGGTCATCCAGGCTGTCGGCGAGCTGCTCCATGTGCTCCCGTGTGGGGACGTCATGCGGCGGAGAATCCGAATCCTCCCTCGGGGTCTGTTCGTCAGGGGAATGCAGAAGGTATAGATCGATATAGTCCGTCCCCAGGCGCTTGAGGCTCCCTTCCGCCTTGCGGAACAGGGACTCGCGAGTAAAGACCGATCGCTCCGATTCGGGGCCGTCCACGGGCGCCGCCTTGGTGCAGACGACCACCTGTTCTCGCCTTCCGGCCATGGCTTTGCCCAGAACCGTCTCCGAACCGCCCCAGCCGTAGGCCTCCGAGGAGTCGAAGAAGTTGACGCCGATGTCGATGCAGTGACTCAGGATGCTCAGCCCTTCCGGATCATCGCCCTTGCGGCTCACCTTGCGAAAGGCGGTGCCCTGGCACAACCTGGACACGTAGAGATCGGTGTGCCCGAACCTGACGAGGTGGGAGGGCCGCTCAACCGCCGGCTCTTCGGGCGGCGCCAGCCCGCACCCGGAGAGATTGCCCAGCAGCACCCCTCCGGCTGCCGTCCCGCAGGTCTTCAGAAAATCTCTGCGGTCTCTGATTGAAGAGACCCCACCGGGAAACCGGGAAATGACCGGCATGGCTGGATCCTTTCGTCGTTTGGCCCCTGTCGCACGGGGAAAAAGGCTTGCGGGCGGGACCGTTGTCAACTGTAATCGCTGGTCCTGAGGCATGACGCCCCGGAGTGAGCGCTATTCTCTATCGGCATCTCCGGCGGGTCAAGAGAGAAGGGTCGGGTTGGAACCGGGAAAGGCGGCTGCGCTGCAAAACCACAAGGGGAAAAGAGTTGTCCACGAAGTCACACGAAGAACGACGAAGGGCCACCAAGCGAAACGGATTGGCTTCAACGGCACGCACAGCCACTAAATGGGAAAATAACATCGATGCACAGGATGCACAGGATTATCAGGACGAGAGCTTCCTGCACCAAAAGCCGGCTCGGGCGGTGATCCGGTCCGAATTCACGGATGCCCAGGATTGCAAGCCAGCCGTTTCCTGAAAAAATCCTGAATAATCCTGTGCATCGATGTTTATAAAAAAATATCGATCCCCGGCGGCATTCCCTCCTGTCCATCCCCGGTCCCCGATTCCGCCAACCGGTGCCAGCCCCGTCCCCGGCACAAAAAAAGGCAGCCAGGGCGTTGGCCCTGACTGCCTTGGATCCTTCGAAAACGGCTGGGATCTAGAAGCCGATGCGAGCGCGCAAAGAGATCCTGCGGCTCCCTGATCCCCTGAAAACCATGCCGAAGTTCGCGTCCGCGACATTGGTGCTGGCCCCGCTGGAATTGGCGTGGTTCAACAGGTTGCCGATGTAGGCTTCGAGCTTGAAGTAAGGGCTCTGCTCCAGGGCGGGAATCAGCTTCCACTCCTTGAAGATGTTGAAGTCAAAGCCCCATCGGTTGGGATGCCTCAGGGCGCCCCGGGGAGCGGTCCCGTAGCGGCTCTCGGGCGGCAGCGCAAAGCAACCCCGATTCCAGAGCTGCCCTCTCCCCTCGAAGCCGGTGTCGTTGGGATTGCAACCTCCCACCAGGTCGGGCCGGGCGCCGTCCCCGCGAAGCCTCAGGGCGGGATGGTTTCCTCCGCTGAAGACCGGAATAAACCTACCCCGTCCAGAGGTTGTGAATCGAGGGACGATTGTCCAGTCGCCGATCAAGTGATGGAGCCAGGTCGAGGCGCCGGAAGCGAATTGCTGTCCCTTTCCAAACGGCAGCGGCACCACGGCCAGCCAGCGAGAGGTCAGATCGGGGACCCCCGCCTGCCACCCGTAGTCGTTGTGGCGCTGCCCGGCGCTGGACTGGAAGAAGCCGGACGAGGAGCCAAACAGGCCTCCCTGGACATCGTTCAGGCTCTTGGACCAGTTGAACCAGCCTCGGAAGTAGATGCCGGTGGAGAACTGCCGGGTCAACTCCAGTTGCAGGGCGTTGTACTTGGAGTTGCCCCCCAGTTGCAGGGCGTGGACGTTGGCGAACTTGGAGGTGTCGAAAGGCTGATAGCTGCTGCCCGGACGGATGGCCTGGAGGTCTTCGATGTAGGGCCAGGAGACTCCCTTGGACCCCACCCAGGAGGCGCGTCCCGACCAGCCGAGGCCGAACTCCTTCTCCAGGGTGATGTTCCACTGCTGGTCGTAGGGCCAGTTGTTCTTGCGCAGGTCGACGTCGGCGGAGGTGAGGCTGGTGGGTCCCACCGTTCCGGCCGGGAAGGGACGCTCCCAGGTGAAGTTGGGGACCCCGTTGACGATCTCGTTGTCCTGGAACAACTCGCTGAACTGGTAGGGACCCCAGACGTGACCGGCCAGGATTCCGGCGCGGTCGAACTCCCCGAATACGTTGGCGATGGCCCAAGCCGTCGACTTCACGAAGGGCACGTGGAAGATGCCGTAACCGCCCCGGATGACGAAGGAATCAGTGACACGGAAGGCCAGACCCAGGCGGGGGTCGACCAGGACGCTCTTGAAATTCCTCAAGCCGGAGGGGTAGTTGGCCTCCCTGGCCGTGACCACTTCAACAGGAAAGCCGGGAGCGATATGTTGGAGCGCCCTGTCGCTGGGCACCACCACTCTCTGGGTCGCCTGGTCGAAGTTGTAAATGGTATCGCTCAGGACCTCGGAGGGAACCCCGTAGTGCTGGAAGCGGATTCCCGGCGTGATGGTAACCCTGGGCGTCACCTTCCAGTCATCCTGGAAGTAGAAGCCGAACTCGTTGTGGCGGGCCTCGGCCCTGGGGCGCACACCGTCAATCTGGGTCGTGAAGGGCAGTCCCAGCAGGAGATCTCCAAAATCGTAGCCGGTGAACTTTCCGTTGAAGTCGAAGATCCCGAAGGGCGCCGGGATGCTGATGGTGCTGAACATGTGCGGGGACTGGTGGCGGTACTCGATCCCGGTCTTGAAGAGGTGGGTTCCCCGGTTGATGGAGATATTGTTTCGCCACTGTTGAACCTCGCCGTCCTCGTAGTCGGTCTCACCCGAAAAGAGCGACCCGATGAGGGTGGAGGGCAATGGGTTGAAGGATCCCAGATGGGAACTGAGCTGCCGGCCCAGGGTGCGCACCTTGATGTGGGGGGTTCCCACCCCTTCCCGCAGGACGCGGCCGCCCAACTCGGTGACTCCCAGAATCTGGGTCAGGTAATCCCGCCCCTGCACGTCTCCGACCGCCCAGACCGACTGCTGCCGGTTCCAGGCGTACTGGAATTCGTTGACCACGTTGGCCCCAAAGGTGTGGCTGTTGGAGATGCTGAGGGCCCGGGTGTTCCCCCTTTCCACGAAGCCCGCGTTGGGAAAGGGGTCGCCGCGGCCTTCGGGAGAGACATTGTTGTAGCGGTAGTGGGCGATGGTCAGCGTGTTGGTATCGGTGATGGCGTGGTCGAAGGTGTACTTCTGCCAGTTGTTGTCGGATGCATTGTAGGAAATATAGCGGAAGTTATCGAACAACGCCCCCGGCGCTCCATAGTTGGGCAGAGGCAGAATGCCGGTGTTGTCCAGCACTCTTCGGGCAATGGGGCTGATCATGCTCTCGGGAACGATGTTCCCCGGAAAGGGCTGCTGAATCCCGTTGACCACGTCGTAGGGGTTGGTGGGACAGGGCACGGTGGGGTTGGGATTGGCGGCGCTGGGAAACACGCAGTTGGAGTAGGCAATAAATTCGTTGAGGTCACCTCTCCGCATCGCGGCAGTGGGAACCACGCGGCCCCGATTGAAGACCGGGTTCTCTCTGGAGGCCGGCTGATAGAGAAAGTGGAAAAAGGTCTTGTTGCGGCCGTCGTAGACCCTGGGAACCCAGACGGGACCGCTGGCTTCGTAAGACCATCGCTTGTTGGTCTTGGAGGGCGGCCTGGGACCTGAATTTCCGGAAGGCAGGGCATTGAGAGCCGCATTGGAGAACTCCCCGAAGATCTCGCCGTGAAACTGGTTGGTCCCCTGCTTGCCGATGCCGAAAACGTTGGTGGGCACCCGATACTCGGCGGCAGCGTTGAAGTCGACCTGGTGGACTTCCTGCAGGGTCTCCTGGGTGGCCCGGAAAGAGCCGTAGGCATTGGTGGGGATTCCGTCCTGCTCCTCGCTCAGGTTGTTGGCGAAGCCGCCGTGCACCTGGGCGCGAGCCTCGGTTCCAGGGTTCTGGTAGATATTGTAGATGAGGGCGGCCCCGATGTTGGCTCCGTAGACCTCCTGATTTCCCAGGCGGTGCTTGATAACCGACACGTCGGTGTCGATGGTGGACCCCTCTTCCGAAACGGTGATCTCGGTGGCCTGCTCGCCGATTTCCAGCTCGACGTCCACCCGGCGCACGTCGCCGGCATAGACGACCACTCCGGTGTTGACGTAGCGCTTGAAGCCAGGCAGCGTCACTGCAATGGTGTAGGTGCCGTTGTCGAGTCCTCTCAATTCGTAGTCTCCGACCTCGGTGGTCACCGTGGTGCGAGAGATTCCGCTGGCCTCGTTGGTGGCCGTGACTTCGGCATTGACGATGGCGGCGCCGCTGGGATCGGTAACCGTCCCGCGGAATCCGGACAACTGGAGCTGGGCTTCCAGTAGGGCCGCGTTGAACGACAGGCCCGCGACCAGAGCCGGAATCAAGGTCAGGATCAGAAAAGCCTTGTTGGAAAGTAGAGACCTCATGGGGTTCGTTACCTCCGAATGGGGTGAGTCGGACAATCAGGTTGAAAGGGTTTAGACCAATAATCTATTCGAGTCGGGATCGGATTCGATACCGCTCAATTTCAACTAATGACTATGGTGCAATTCGCCTGCCATTGTAAGACGGGAAAAAAATTTCTTGCAAAGTACCACAATCGTTGGAGAAAAGACAGGACTATTGCCGATTGGACAACCGGGACACTGTCCCCGAACGCTCGGGCAACTACAGCATTCCGGATCTCTCTACAGAATCTCGTAGCAGGCCGCCGGCTATGGGGAGATGTCCTGACAAAGGGAGGTCGGCGGGGGTG
>JAPVWS010000049.1 GCA_027493295.1 Candidatus Versatilivorator vitaminiformans
GGAGGGCAAAGGGGGACAGGGGTCGGGACACCCTTTGCCCCCCTTGCGGGGAGGTCGCTCTCACCACAGTGATCCCTTGCGGGAAGGCGGCCGAGCCGATCAGGAAGCCGACGCCGGCACATCGACCACAGGCGGTGTGCTTTAGCGTACGAGACGCCGACTCATTCGGCAACAACCAGAACGCGGTGCAGGTCGAAACAGGTGCCGTCACGCAACATTGCACAGGCGACGATCATCAGCCGGTCGGGCACCGAACGTTGACCGCGGATATCACCGTGCATTCCCACGTTTCGGTACGGACGCGAAGCAAACGACCTTGATTGCAACGCAATCGCCGTATAGGCTTGTCTCAAACAGGGGGTGCGACAATGGCCAGCATCACTATCCGTTATCTCGACGACGACGTAAAGACCCGGCTCCGTGTTCGCGCATCCGCCAACGGCCGTTCGATGGAAGAGGAGGCGCGGGTCATCCTGCGCGAGGCGGTCGGCCGGGAACCCGAACCTGAAAACCTGGCCCGTTTCATCCACGAATGCTTCGCACCCTACGGCGGTGTTGAGTTGGAACTACCGCCCCGGGAACCGATGCGCGATCCTCCCGACTTCAGTTGAGGCTCATGGATGTTCATTCTCGATACCAATGTAGTGTCCGAGTTGATGCGCCCGGCACCCGAACCCGCGATCGCCTCATGGGTCGCAGAACGTGCGACATCGAGCCTGTTTCTGACTGCGGTGACCGAGGCTGAGTTGCGCTTCGGACTTGCGGTCATGTCGCCGGGCAAGCGCCGGGACGGACTTGCAACGGGCCTTGAACGGATGCTGAAAACGGGTTTTGCAAACCGCGTCCTGCCGTTCGACAGCGGTGCGGCGCGCCCCTATGCCGAGATTGCCGCGACACGGCGCCGGAGTGGCCGGCCGGTCGCGCACGCCGATTGCCAGATCGCGGCGATTGCCCAGGCCCGCGGCATGGCGGTTGCGACGCGCAACGTTCGGGACTTCGAGGATATGGGGATCGAAATATCTAACCCATGGGACGGCGCTTGAGAGGAACTAACGGGCCGAAAAATAGGCGGACTCATCAAGACGAATCTAGCAATGCATAGGAGCATCGTCCTGCGCAGTTCTTTTGTCCCATTGGATTGACAGGCTCCATGCCTTGCAAGACATCGCTCACTAAGGGGACGTGCCAGAATGAGGCAAGTTGTCATCGAGAACCCGATCATCAACTCACCATTCAACGAGCCGACCTGCCATTTCAGGTTTAGCAACGAGGGAATCACCGACGAGATCGTCGACGGACGGCGAACCAGTTCGTATTTCATACCCATCGCTAAGTCAAGGAAGAAGGGGTCCAAACAGCTACAGTTCGACACGGAATGGACGCAGGACCGAATCGAAGAAAACAAGCTCGTCAACGAGATCCGTCGCCGCGTCGCGCTATGGCGCAAGGGCGGCTACATTGGCGTAACGCGGACGACCGCACGTTTGATTGCCTATTGGACCGATCCCAACCGCGAGAAGAAGCTATTCTTCTGCCAGACCGAAGCCCTTGAAACCGCCATCTACATTTCTGAAGTGGCCAAGAAATACGGCGATGCATGGATAGAGAACGCCCTACGCCAGGGAAACGACACATCGAACCCCGGCCTACCACGCACGGCGTTCAAGATGGCAACCGGCTCAGGCAAGACCGTCGTCATGGCCATGCTCATCGCGTGGCAGACTCTCAACAAGCGGGCCAACCCACAGGATGCCCGCTTTTCCGACACGTTTCTGATCGTGACGCCCGGTATCACCATCCGTGACAGGCTGCGCGTTTTGTTGCCCAATGCCCCGGACAATTACTACCGCCAGCGTGACATTTTACCGTCCCAACTGCAGGACCAGATCGGACAAGCCAAGATCACAATCACCAACTTCCACGCGTTCCAACTGCGCGAGAAGGTCTCCGCCGGAAAGATCACGAAGTCGATACTTGCCGATGGGCAGTCAAGTCCATTTACCGAGACTCCCCACCAGATGGTACGACGTGTGTGCCGCCAATTGCGAAACAAGAGGAACATCGTCGTCCTCAACGATGAAGCCCATCATTGCTACCGCCGCAAACCCGACGCTGAGGATGAAAAACTTACTGGGGATGATCGCATTGAAGCCAAGCAACGCGACCAAGAGGCTCGCGTCTGGATTTCCGGCTTGGAGGCTGTGAAGGCCAAGATCGGAATTAAGGCCATCTACGATCTTTCGGCCACACCGTTTTTTCTGCGTGGTTCTGGCTATCCTGAAGGCACACTTTTCCCATGGGTCGTGTCGGACTTTTCGCTGATTGACGCCATTGAGGCTGGCATCGTCAAAGTGCCCCGCGTACCCGTGGCTGATGACTCGATGACAGGTACCCAGCCCACCTACCGCGACCTGTGGCAACGCATCCGCGAGGATCTTCCCAAAAAGGGCCGCAAAACCGAAAAGGCGGCAGGCGCCCCGAAACTTCCTATCGAATTGCAAGGCGCGTTGCTCAGTCTCTACGGTAACTACAAGAAATATTACGGCCGGTGGGAGAAGAACAATGAAGCGCAGGCACGCGGTATCACGCCGCCGGTGTTTATCGTCGTTTGTAATAACACCAATGTCTCCAAGTTGGTCTTCGACTATATTGCCGGCTGGGAAAAGCAGATCGGTGAAGAGACCATCGTCCAGGCCGGGCAACTGCCCATCTTCCGCAACGACGATGGCAATGGTGCCTGGCGACACCGCCCGAATACGGTTCTGGTCGACAGCCAGCAGCTCGAATCGGGCGAATCGATGAGCAACGAATTCAAGAAGATTGCTGCCCGAGAAATTGAAGAATTCAAAGCTGAATACCGAGCACGTTTTCCCGGACGCGATGCGGAAAATCTGACTGACGAAGATTTGCTCCGTGAGGTCATGAACACTGTGGGGAAGCCCGGTAAGCTTGGCGAACACGTGAAGTGTGTGGTTAGCGTCTCCATGCTTACTGAGGGCTGGGATGCTAACACCGTCACCCATGTCCTGGGCGTGCGTGCCTTCGGCACGCAATTGCTATGCGAGCAGGTTGTCGGTAGAGGCCTCCGTCGGATGAGTTATGCCTTAAATGCGGAGGGACATTTCAGCCCTGAATATGCCGAAGTCTATGGGGTGCCGTTTTCTTTCATCCCGTGCAGCGGCGCAACCTCCGATCCCATTCCCGGCCCGCTTCCCACTCGTGTCCGCGCCCTGGAAAGTCGTGGCAATTGCGAGATCGTGTTTCCCCGTTTGCTTGGTTACCGCTACGATGTCGTCGGCGAACAGCTCACCGCAACATTCACCGACAATTCCAGACTCACGCTTTCCACTGCCGATATTCCCACCACGACTGAAAACGCTCCCATTGTCGGCGAATCCAGCATCCACACCCTAGATGATCTCAAGTGCCGTCGGCCCAACGAAGTCGCCTTCCATCTCGCCACGCTCACCCTGGAAAAATACTTCCGCGACAGCGACGGCAACGACAAGCCTTGGCTCTTTCCACAACTGCTCGCCCTTGCCAAACGCTGGCTCCATGAATGCGTCGCGCTTAAGGACAACACTTTCCCGCAACTGCTGCTGCTTACGGAGTTTGCACACGACGCAACAGACCTTATTTACAAGTCCATCATCCACTCAACCGACGCTACTGCTGCGCTTAAGCCCATCCTCCGCCCTTATGACACCACCGGCTCTACCCGTTACGTAGATTTCGATACAACACGGCCAGTCTTCGCGACCCGCGACGACAAGTGCCACATATCCCACGTCGTCGCCGATACCGATTCGTGGGAACAGAAGATGGCCGCAGTCCTAGAAGACATGTCCGAGGTGGTCCGCTATGTTAAGAATCACAACCTCGGCTTCACTATCCCCTACACGCTGAACGGTGAGGAGAAGAACTACATCCCCGACTTCATCGCCTGCATTGACGACGGTCGCGGACCGGATGATCTATTAAACTTGATCGTCGAAGTGACAGGAGAAAAGAAGAAGGACAAAACAGCCAAGGTCGCCACAGCGCGCGCACTATGGATCCCGGCAATTAACAATCACGGCGGTTTCGGTCGCTGGGCGTTCGTCGAGGTCACCGACCCTTGGGACGCACAGAATCTCATCCGGGGCAGTCTGAATGAGCTATCCGTAGACCCCAAAAAGGAAGTCGTTCATGGCTAAGAAGAAGGCCCGAACAAAAGTTGAATCTATTCGCCACAAGGATAAGCGTGCCAACATTCCTACGGAGGAGTTGCGTGACTTTGTCGTCGATGGAGAACTGGCACCGAAGACGATGCTCTACCCGCGCGATCCCTCTCTCGATCCGCAACTGGTCTGGAAAGGCAAGGACGAGCAGGACCGCGAAGACTTGGCTGTTCCCGTGGTGCCTATCTACATTCAGGAAAAGATTCACCCGCAGGCCATTATTGAGGCGCTGCCACGTATTGATCATACCGTCGACGACCAGCCGAACCTCTTCGCCGACTTCAACGGTCTTGAAGATGACTTCGAGAAGAAAGTCGACTTCTACAGCCAAATGGACGATCGGCAGAAGCCTTGGTCCAATCGGCTCGTCCTGGGCGATTCGCTGCTCGTAATGACTTCACTGGCTGAGAAAGAGGGACTCAAGGGCAAGGTGCAGACCATCTACCTCGACCCGCCCTATGGCATTAAGTTTGGCTCTAACTGGCAGGTGAGCACCCGCAAGCGCGACGTGAAAGACGGCAAGGCACAGGATGCCACCCGCCAGCCAGAACAGGTGCGTGCCTTCCGCGATACCTGGAAGCTGGGCATTCACTCCTATCTTTCCTATCTGCGTGACCGACTGGTTGTGGCCCGCGATTTACTCACCGAGACAGGCAGCGCCTTTGTGCAGATCGGTGATGAGAACGTGCATCTGGTGCGGAACATACTGGATGAAGTGTTTGGGAGTGAGAATTTCGTGGTGAGCTTCATTGTAAAAAAGAAGGGCAGCACGACGCCCACCGATCCCGTAAATGATTACTTGCTCTGGGCGTGCAAGAATCGTGAATCAGTGAAGGTCCGCCTTACCTACGAACGTAGAAAACGGCCGGGAGATGGATCGAAGTTCACTACATTGATGCTCCCAGATGGAACACGGCGCCCTACATCGGCACTGTCAGACGAAGAGGTCGAAGCTCTATGTAAATCTGGTGCGCGGTTTGCACGTGTGGACTGGCCGCTCGTTAGCCAAGATCCCTCTGAGCGAAGTCGTGATTTTAATTGGGAAGGCGAGTCATATCCGTGTGCAGTTGGCCGACATTGGACTTACGATCCAGACGAGCAAATGCAACGATTGGCGATGGCAAACCGATTGAACCTTGGAACGAAACGTGTTTCGGGAATCGTTTATTGGAATGATTGGCCCTATGAAGTCCGGTCAAACTTATGGGACGACACTGGGGCACAGCAAGGACTGGTGTATGTCGTGCAGACGCCAACGAAAGTCATCGAGCGCTGCCTACTGATGACCACCGACCCCGGCGACTTAGTGCTTGATCCAACCTGCGGCAGCGGTACGACGGCCTACGTGGCTGAGCATTGGGGCCGGCGCTGGATCACGTGCGACACCAGCCGAGTCGCGCTGGCGCTTGCCCGCACACGATTAATGGCAGCGAGATATCCGTACTACCTATTAGCAGACTCCTCCGAAGGCATCAAAAAGGAGGCCGCCCTGACCGGCAAGGTTCCGCCCGAATTCGAGACCCACGACGACATCCGCAAAGGCTTTGTCTACCAACGTGTGCCACACGTCACGTTGAAATCAATCGCTAACAATCTGGACATCAGGGAGGGAATGTCGCACGTGCAGATCGATGCTGCCATCGCCCGCCATGCCGACACGGAGACGCTCTACGACCAACCTTACGAGACTAAGAAGCGGGTGCGGGTATGCGGGCCTTTCTCGGTGGAAAGTCTCTCACCGCACCGTGTGCTCTCCGCGGCCGACGACAATCAGGATGGAGCGGTCAGTGAGCAAGAGGGTCACAATCAGCAGGATTTTGCCACCATGATCCTGGATAACCTGAAAAAGGCAGGAGTGCAGAACACCCGCAAGAGCGAACGGCTTAGATTCGACCGCCTCGATCCGTATGCCGGAGCATGGTTGCACGCAGTGGGTGAATATACCGACGCTATGAGTAAGACTCAACGTGTCGCAGTCTCCATTGGTCCAGAACACGGCACGGTCGGTCCTCACCAAGTAAAGGAAGCTGCCAAGGAAGCGGTGCAGGGCATGGGTTTTGACATGCTTGTTGTCTGCGGCTTCGCCTTCGATCCACATGTAGCGGAAGAGGTGAAACGCTACGGCAACCTGACCGTGCTTCCCGCCAAGATGAACCCTGACTTGGTAATGGGCGACGAACTACTCAAGAAGACTGGTACCGGCAACCTCTTCATGATCTTCGGCGAGCCGGACGTTGAGATTAGAAGGCGGAAGAACGGGGAGATTATTGTTGAGATCCATGGAGTGGACGTGTACGACCCAACCACCGGTCAGATCCGCAGCGCCTCCACCTACGACATCGCTTGCTGGTTCATCGATACCGATTACAACGGGGAGAGCTTCTTCGTGCGCCACGCCTACTTCACAGGAGGCGAAGAGCCATATAACAAACTCAAACGGACTCTACGGGCGGAGATCGACGAGGCCGCATGGAGCAGTTTGTACAGCACGGTAAGCCGGCCGTTCGACAAACCGGAAACAGGTAAGTTCGCCGTTAAGGTCATCAACCATTACGGTGACGAGGTGCTGAAGGTGTTTGAAATATAATGAGATTGCAGCCCCAAATCAGGTAGGAAATCAGGCTAATGGAGACACTCCTGCGTGGATAGAGTCATTCTAGACAGGGGCGATGGAAACCGCGCATTCGTTAGCGCGTTGCGGTGACCAAAACTACACGGGTGAAGACGAGACGCCTACGAGAGCGAACTGGAAAAATTGGTGCGGGTTCTTTAGCAGTAGACCTACGCCAGAAAGCCGGTCAGAGTCCGAATGTCTTCGACCGTCCAATGGGTTCGTGTTCAACAAGAGAACGACGATTCAGGAAACACGGTTTCTTTTACCAGACGAAATTTACAACCGTCACACCAACGTTGAACAGGGTCAGCACAGTGACGCAGACGGTCAGCCACAATATACGATTGGTGAGCTTTTCTACGCTAGCGGCAATGCGGGCTTGGCGTCGATGTCTGATCTCCTCGAGGTAATACTCAATTCCAACCGCCGTCATGCTAACCGACTGGTTATATGCAGAAATGAGTTGCTCATCGGATATGCTAGCCAACTCAGCCCAGGTGTACGGGCGAAACATGTGTCCCTCCAAGTTTGATCAAGCATTCCACCGGCGATTCACGTTTCCCCGGTGTCGCGCAATCGTCACGCTGACTGATAATGCTGGAACCTTCTGGGTCTTAAGTTAGTTGTTTTCACGTGAACCTAAACGGGATCGGCCTTCTGGCTTCCGATCAGGCGCATTCACCGAGGTATCTCAAACACATATTCTCACCTCAACCTCATCCTAGGCGAAGACGGAATGAGCGGTCAATCGAACCTACTAAACTTTGGATCACCCATTCGTGAAACGCCGGTCTGAAGGAGCCGTGACCTCTTCACATTAGACCCATCCGACAGGAATGAGAGGGTGCAAGAGTTTCGACACTACTGGCACGAAACGCAGAGGGCTGCGGAAACCGGAGCGTGTCGAAATAGTTCAACTTCGGCCCGACAACGTTAGGGCTTCGACGACCTTTTCCGTGGACCTTAATCGCTCCAAATAGTCGGCCCAGGCCTGCATCATTTTGCGACGTTTGGCGAACAAATCGCCGCGACGGTAGGCCGCTTCCACCTTGTTCTCGATCACATGGGCCAAGGCCATTTCCGCTACTTCCCGAGGGAAGGTGGACACCTCCCCGGACCAGTCCCGGAAGGTGGAACGGAACCCATGGGGCACGTAGTCTCCACGGGAACTGTTGACGCCGTAGCCCATGCCGCGCATCAGTTGCAGCAAGGCCATGTTCGACAGAGGTCTTCCGTTGCGGGAGCCTGGGAACACATAGGGACAGCCTTCGATGTGGGGCAGGGTTTCCAGCACTTCCCTGGCAGAATCCGACAGGGGCACTCGGTGTTCCCGGCGGGCCTTCATCCGCGAGGCCGGAACAGTCCATACGCCGGCCGGCAGGTCGATTTCCCTCCACTCCGCATGCAAAACTTCCACGGTGCGGGTGGCGGTGAGGATCAGAAATTTCAGCGCCAGCGCCGACACACTCCCATTGCGAGACAGCTCATCAAAGAAAGCAGGAACCTCGGAATAGGGCATGGCAGGGTGGTGAGCGACTTGCTTCACCCGTGAGGGCCTAGGGAGCAGCTTGTCCAAATGCCCGCGCCAGCGGGCCGGGTTCAGGGGATCGCGGTACTGATGGGCCGCCGCGAAATCCATTATGTTCTCGATGCGACCCTGTACCCGCTTGGCTGTCTCCGTCTTGGTAGCCCACATCGGTGAGAGGATCTGGAGGATGTCCTCAGTCGTGATAGCATTCACTGTTTTTTTGCCGATGACAGGGCGTGCGTAAGTCTTGAGCGTACTGACCCATTGCCGTGCGTGTTTAGTATTCTGCCAACCGTGCCGATGGCCCCGGATGTAGTGGGCAGCGCAGGAGGTAAACACGGGAATCCTTTTTGCTTCCATCCGGCGCACCTCGATGGGATCAACCCCCTTCGCCACCAGTCTGCGGCACTTGAGGGCAGAAGTTCGGGCGTCGGCCAGCCCAACACTCGGATAGCTGCCAAGCCCCATTTCCCGGCGTTTGGCGTGGAGGGTAAAGCGCAAGACCCATTTCTTTGCGCCCGACTTCGACACCACCAGGCGGAGCCCGTAGCCGTCTTCGTATTTGCCCAGACCGGCTGTTGCCACCTTGCGCACTGAGAGTTTATGAATTGCCATTCCGTCTCCTTGTTAAGCGAAAATGTGGAAATAGTCCCCCACTCAGTCCCCCAACAGGATTGGATTGTAGCAGAAACCTCTAGACAGTTTAAAATATTAAAGCACTGATAATATTAATGTTTAAGGATTTTATGGTATGCTGCTAGAGACAATATTGGCGGACGCCCTCTCCGCCAGCAATGATATATAAGTCTATATAACAGGATTATTTTATCTCGTCCCCAAATGGGTTCGATCCCGCCTGTAGTGCCCCACCCGCAACGCCGTTAACATTATTACCTCCCCTGTCGGGTTGTCTGGAATCCAGCATTCTGAGCTGGAACGCTATTCTGTCAGACATTACTGCCCCGAGAGGAATGACCGTACCACCCGGTCTGTCAGCCACAGGGAAACGGGCTCGTGGAAGGATTCCTGAGGACACTGCTCAAGGAGCACATTCACGTCGAGAGTCCAGTGAAGATCCAATGAACCGTGGAAGTGGCTTTTCCCCTGAAACAGGTCATGGAGTTCTAGCCCGCATTTCTCACCAGTGGGCATGATCATGGCGCAGGAATTTTCCTTTCAGCGCGTGCTCCCGACCGAATAGCGTAGCGGTTTCTACGGTCGAGGGAGCATGTGCGCGCTGAAGGGAAAAGGACAATCCAGGGCATGCCCAGCGCCGTCTGTGATGCGCAAGCCTTTGACATTGAGCCAATCAAGGTGCTGAAGATAATCTACTTCTTGTAATGCCTCCAGCGGCCTGGTGAGAAATGCGGGCTAACCCGGGTTCACAACTCCAAGTGCCGTAGTTCCTCTCACAACCACTGGTCCAAGAACTCGGTCCGGTCAGGAACTCTCTCAGCTGACTCTCAAGTGTTTGTGATTGATCCAGGGTCCCAATGGAAATGGGTTGAAATCTCCAGGCGAGTTGCCAAAGATGTCACGATCACTGTCCCAGGTAAAACCCGAAAGGAGGCGATCATGCGATTCTGGCTGACTTGGACCTTGATCGCAGCCTTGGCGATTGTCAGTTGTCATTCAACCAACGACTATGCCGTGTTGATTCGTGGCGGTACGGTTTACGACGGGTCGGGAAACGCGCCGATTGTAACCGACATTGCCATCACAGGAGACACGATCGCTGCTATGGGCAATCTCGGGGAGGCCACTGCCGATCAGGTGATCGATGCTACGGACCTGGCTGTTGCGCCCGGATTCATCAACATGCTGAGCTGGGCCACTGAATCCCTCATCATCGACGGTCGCAGCCAGGGAGATCTCCAGCAAGGCGTCACCCTCGAAGTATTCGGGGAGGGGAAGTCACTTGGGCCAATGAACGAGGCCATGAAGCAGACATGGCGTGACCGTTTCTCCAGATATGTTGGGTCTGACGAGGAAGTATCCAGGCTGCTGGACAGTGACCAGGTCCCATGGACCACGTTGGGTGAGTACTTGGAGTTTCTGGAGGCAAAGGGAGTTTCCACGAATATCGCCTCGTTCGTGGGGGCTACATCGGTCCGTATTCATGAACTCGGCTACGAGGACCGCCGGCCTTCTCCGAAGGAACTCAAGCGCATGATCGCGCTGGTCACCGAAGCCATGGAAGACGGCGCTTTGGGCCTTGGTTCTTCGCTCATCTACGCTCCGGCCTTCTATGCCGAGACTGACGAGTTGATCGCGCTCTCCGCCGAGGCGGCCAAGTTTGGAGGCATGTACATTTCTCATTTGAGAAGCGAGGGAGATCGCCTGATTGAGGCGCTCGATGAACTGCTTACGATTGCCGCGGAGGCCAACATTGCGGCCGAGATCTACCACCTCAAGATGAGCGGCGAGGAGAACTGGTCAAAGATCAAAGACGTGGTAGAGCGCATCGAAGCGGCCCAGGCAAAGGGCCTCCGCATCACGGCCAACATGTATACCTACACGGCCGGAGCCACCGGCTTGAACGCCGCGATGCCACCGTGGGTTCAGGAAGGCGGGTACGCGGCGTGGAGAGAACGGTTACAGGATTCGGAAACCCGCAACCGGGTGGAGCGCGAGATGCTGGGGCGATCCGACGATTGGGAGAACCTCTTGAGTGCGGCCGGCTCCGAAGGAACCCTTCTGACCAGGTTTTTGAATCCCGACCTGAAGAAATACAACGGGTGGACTCTCGCCGAGGTCGCCGCCGAGCGAGGGACATCCCCACAGCAAGCGGCTATAGATCTCGTGATCGAAGACGGCAGCCGCGTTGGGGTCGTGTACTTCCTGATGTCCGAAGAAAACGTGAAGCGCCTCATTGCCTTGCCCTGGGTCTCTTTCGGATCGGACGGAGCGTCCATGTCGCCGGAACCACCATTCAACCGCTTCGGCACGCACCCGCGCGCCTACGGAAACTTCGCCCGACTTCTTGGGAAATACGTTCGTGAGGAGAATGTGATTGCTTTAGAAGAAGCGATCCGGCGACTCACGACTCTCCCAGCCGGGAACCTCGGGATCGAGAGGCGTGGAAGCCTCACACCCGGTTTTTTTGCGGACATCGTCGTCTTCAACCCCGAGGGGATTGTGGACCATGCCACTTATGATGACCCACATCGGTTTTCGTCCGGCGTGATCCACGTTCTCGTCAACGGCCAGCCGGTCATCAAGGAGGGTGAGCACACCGGCGCAACTCCGGGCCGGGTGGTGCGGGGGCCAGGGTGGACGGGCGGCGACCTGTAGCCCAGCTACGCACCTGCCCTGACGTTGCGCCGAATCCACGGTCAACTCGGAAGGGGAAAAAGGGGACGTTGTTGAATTACTGGAATAACTCTCCCAGTTTCTTATTCCTGGCCGGCCGAAACGGCGAAGCAGATGCCTTCCCGAGCGCTTCGGCACAGTCGCAGGTACATCCAGGCGATTCGTCCTCAAAACGCGCCCGAATCATTGCACCAAGCAGTTGCCCCAACGGTATCCTGGAATTTTCCTCCGTTATTTGCTTCCTCTCCAGGTGTCGACAGAATCGTCAGACCGAGTAATTCCACTAATTCAACAACGTCCCCGATTGACTTCATATCGAGAATGAACATCCGCGAGCCTCAACTGAAGTCGGGTGGATCCCGCATCGGTTCATGCGGTGGCAGTTCCAGTTCCACACCGCCGTAGGGCTTAAAAAGTTCGTGTATCGTCGTCGCCAGCCCTTTGGACGGGGGCATTTCCTGGCCGACCGCCTCGCGCAGGATGACTCGCGCCTCCTCTTCCATGGAACGGCCGTTACCGGCGGCACGTAAGCGTAGCCGGGTCTTCAGATCGTCGTCGAGATTGCGGATCGTGATGCTCGCCACTTTCACACCTCTAACACTTGACTGGGGTTATCCATGCCGTGGCGCTCTATCTCATTGGGAGACGGCTACACCCAGATTCCCAGGATCGCCATTCCGGCCAGGCCGACGAATACCAAAACGAATTTGAGGAAGCGGTCGGTGTCCTGTACCGGCATGGGCACGTCGTCTTTCCCGATCAGTGTGCTGCGAATGAAGTGCGCGACGCGGTCGTCGATCCTGGACATTTCCGCATTGATGACATCCAGAATGGCTACATAGATGAAGGTTCCCGCCGCCAGGGCGTTGAAACTCCCTTCGATCAGCTCTGCGGCCTGACCCTCGAGAAGGTTGGAAGCCACTGTCCCGAACAGGATTCCCAACGGAGTCATCGCGACGAAAATGGTCAGCACCGTCCAGAGGCGCCTCCGATCGGCGCCGGAAGCGCGGACGCTGACCATCAGGGCGAAGGCAGCCGAACCCTTGTGGAACAGGATGCCCAGCATAACCAGCACCGATGTGGCGACCTCGGCCTCGAGACCCAGGGCGGCGCCGGCGATGATGGAGTGGATGGAGAGAACTACAAGTAGAACCAGGGGATAAATCGGCTGACGGGTTTCCTTTTCCTCACCCGGCCGCGCGTAGCCCTCAAACAGAACACGGTCTATGAGCAGCAGCAGGCCGACCCCCACTGCCGCCAGCAGTGGCGCAACGGGATACTCGAATGTCCCCTCAAAGGCCTCTCCCGCCTCGGGCAGCAGGTGGATGAACCCCGCACCGAGGAAGATGCCGCCGGCCAGGGAGTTGCCTAGCGACAGGAATCTGCGGCTTCCGTGTTGACGTGCTGCCAACAGTGGAATGATTCCTCCCGCGATACCGACGGCAAGGATCGATAGAGCCGCAACGATTTTGATGGTGAGCAATGAGGTCATGATCGCTATCGTCCCCCTGTCCCAATGAATGCCCTCCAGAATGTCTCAAAGCCGGTTCAAGGGCGCAAGACAATTCTTGTTGAGCGCGGGACCGGGCGCCTCACAACAGGCTGGCAGCATTGGTGATGGGTGGTCTTCCGGAAGAGTCGGTAGTTCCGAGCGAGTCCGTCATTTCCGCCCCGAACACGGTCCTTGGAGTTGAACTTCCTTTGGGGAGTGGTTACTCGTGGTCAGGTTGGCTCGTCCTGGTCCGGGGCCGTCAACTGCTTCAGGAAAGATCGACCCTTGGCCTTCAGCTTCTTCTCCAGACGTTCGGTGCAGTCGCAGTCGGTGCAGGCCCAGGGCTCTTCGCCGTTCATGTCCCGGCAGCGGTTGCGGTCATGGGCGTCCTGCACCCTCTCCAGGTCGAAATACTCCTCCCAGTAGGGGCGTTCTTCCTGCAGGGGAGTCGGACAGAAGCAGACCTCGACCCAGCGGACCCGACCGTCAGCCGTCCTGCGCGCCTCTTCCATGTTTCGAAGATACTCGCCTCCGGCTACCGATCCGCGTCCCAGGGACTTGTCCTCGATGGCCTCAAGCAGGGGACGCTTTCGGTTCGACTTGAGTAGAGCAGTGACGAGGTATCTCATGGACGGATTACTTCGCTCCGTTCAGACAAGCTTCTTGAGGCGCTTTTCTGCCAAGTTTCAGGCTTCAAGACCGATTAACCCAATATTACGGAGTTTTGCGGAATTGGCAACACTCGCGGGAACGATGGCGGGAGTAGAGTGGGCGCCGGGTGGAAGGGTTGGCAGGCGCTGGTGGGTGAGGATTGGCAATCCGTTGCCGAGGTGATTTCCGAGGTCATCTTTCCGGATCGCATGTTATCTCCCTAGCCGCATCATCTTGTTCCCACCCCTCTGGAACTCGTAGGAAACCGTTTCGATGCAGGCCCTAAACCCTTTTGACTTGAAGTACTCAATCACTCCCTGAACGTGAGGCGAGGGTGTACCGCCAACCTGCAGGAGGGGGAAGACACGTGCCTCTGAGGCTACCCTAAGCATTTCTTGCAGAGCGCTGCAATGAAAGGTCAGATCGAACTGGGCGCTGTAAAGAAATAGAAAATGCGAGGATAACGCCAGTTCGTAGCTGCCGTCGCTAAAGGGCAAATAGGGCAGTGATGCATCCCGATATCGTCCTTCGATCTTACCTGTGGGAAAGTCGGAAAGGAACCTGCGCATAGCCAACATTCGTCTTCGCCCCAGTTCCTGAATGGACGGCACATGGGTCCAGACAAAATCCTGCTGATTATCACGCGCCTGCTTCATGACGACGTCGAAAGTTTCCTGCACCCGTCGCTGGATGGCTGCAGCGGAATACGAATACAGCGGATCGACGGAGACGACGGCACGGTCCAGGGCCGACATCTCCGCGTTGAAACTGGCCGGTCCGTCGCCACAGCCCAGGATTCGGCCGCCGAGATCACCTTCCGAGAGGTCGAACATCGCTCGATATTCGGCCAAGGTGCGCCCCCAGGGAATCACTCTGTCGATGGAGAAAGGCATGTCATGCCCCAGATCCGTTCTCAATGGACGCAGTGGGTAAAGTTCAAGCCTGTCTTACCGTTTTCCCCTGCGTTAGCAGGTCTCTCAACGTCTCGTAGACATCACGTCTCGGTCCGATGAAAACCACCGTTACCCCACGGGAATCGGGTCGGTAGATGATCCGGTGCCGTGCGACCGGGAGAAACCACAGGCCGGCAAGTTCGGCCACCGGAGGTTTCCCCTGAAACGGATGGTCTCGAGGATCATCCAAGGCGGTGCGGATTGCTTTCTTGGCGGTTGGATGAAGGTCCGCAAGACCTCTTGTGTGGATTGGGAAGCAGAAACCGAGGAAAGTCTTAATCCCCGAAAGCCTCTTCCACGCTCACAACCCGTCCGGCGGTGACCTCGTCCAGACCCCTTTGGATTCCATGAACCATCGCCGGATCGGAAAGAATGTCGATCGTCTCGCACAGGCCTGCGAAATCACGGTAGGGGAGCAAAACCGCCTTGGGCGCACCATTCTTGGTGATGACCACCTTGGCGTGCCGCTCTTCAATGCGGCGGAGTACGTTAAGGAGTTGCGACTTCGCCGTCGATACGGGGATATGCTCGTCAAAAGGCATGGCAAAAATAATGGCTGGAATTCTGACTCTTGTCAACGCGGCCCGATCGAGGATATTCCTCGCTGTTGGGCCCTTGCTGCTGCAGGAGTTCCTGCGCCCTGCGGACGCGTAGACGTGTCATCACACCCTCCATTGACCCATCTTCTCCCTTGTCGCTATAGTGGACAGCCCGCGTGAGAGGAGGGGAGGAGCCTTTCCATCACTCTTCTCCGTCGCAATTCGGCTTGCCGTCAGGATAATCGTTCCGGCCAAGTCCTGCCGCAGCCGTGACGGATGCCCGCTCGAAACACTCCGACCCGGAAGAATTGACAGCCATGGCCTCGCCCGACGAAGAACGACTGAACCAGCTTCGCGAGTCCCTGGACGACACGGGACTGGACGCCCTGCTGTTGCTCTATCCGGACGACATCCTGATGGCCACCGGCATGCTGCCGGCGAGCACCCACGTGGCCGTCCTGGTGGACCGGGACGGACGGGTCAGTCTGCTGACCCCCTGGTGGCGGGAATCCTTCGTGGCCGAGGAGAGCTGGGCCGATCGCATCGACTGCTTCGACTGGTGCAAGCGGGGCTGCCAGGTGGACCCCGACCAGGCTGTCATCGAGTGGCTTCGGACTCAGAGGTCAGGGCAGGGAATCGAAAGGGTCGGGGTCCATCTTGCGGTGCACCATTACGGTCCCAACAAGATGCCCTCGGAGTGTTTGACCTATGACACGATCAGGGCAGAGCTGCCTTTGATATTCCCCGTGGTTGAGGACGCCGGTGACCGCATCAATCAGCTCAAGTCGGTCAAGACCTCCAGGGAGGTCGGCAAGCTCAAGTTGGCTCACCAGGTGGTGCGAGCGGGAGCGCAGGCCTTCTACCAGTTGGCGCAGGCAGGCATTCGGGAAACCGATCTGGCCACCGAGGTCCACTGCGCCGTCCTCAGGAAGGCGGCCTCCCTGGGAATCGACTATGTCTTTTGCGAGATGCCGCAGATTACCTCAGGTCCTGAGCGCACCGGGATAGCCGATACGCTTTCCAACCATCCCACCGCAAGGAGGCTGCAGCCGGGCGATCCGGTGCTGTTGGAGTTGGGCGCCCACGCCGAGGGGTACTGGGCAGACATTACTCGAGCCACGGTGGTCGGCGAACCGACCGAGTTGCTGCGGAGGCTGCACCAGGCCGTCCTGGACGCCCAAACAGCGGCAATCGCGCGCTATGTCCCGGGAGAGAGCACGGGGGAACAACTCTGCGAGGCTTCCTGGCAAGCCATGCGAGAGGCCGGCTTCGAGCAGGGGATCACCCATTTTCTGGGCCATGGCCTGGGTTTTGCCTACCACGAGGACCGCCCCACCCTGGGTCCGGGCGAACAGCGACCGGTATTGCCCGGGCAGGTGACCTCGATCGAGCCCGGCCTTTACTGGCGGGAAGGCGGCCGTCCGGTAGCCGGCATCCGGGTTGAGGAAAACGTGGTATGGGGTTCCCGAGCCGGAGAAGTCGAGATCCTGTCCGACTATTACCGCGGGCTGGATCGTCAGGGCGGGGATTTTTGAAGCCCGGACGCCCGACTGGTCTCGAGTCCCCGAAGTGCCCGCGAAAATGGTTGGGCCGGCATTGGAATCCGCGGGAAATTGGCGTTAACGGCGAAATGGCTGCCGTGTATAATAGCGCCCCTGTTGGAACGGTCGTGTAACCATGAGGGGGTCTGATGAATCGCTCCGATCAACCCATTGAAGCCTTGCTGGACGAAGAGCGCCTCTTTCCGCCTCCGGACGAGTGCTCCCGAAACGCCAATATGGCCGATCCGGATATCTACCAGCGGGCGGCCAAGGACCCCGAGGCCTACTGGGCCCAAGCTGCCGAAAGCCTGGAGTGGATGCGCAAGTGGGATCGGGTTCTGGACTGGAAGCCGCCTATTGCTCAATGGTTTGTGGGAGGTAAGCTAAACGTATCCGTCAATTGTCTGGACCGGCATGTTCGGGGCTGGAGGCGCAACAAGGCCGCCTTCATTTGGGAGGGAGAGCCCGGCGAGGAGCGGGTCTTGACCTTTGCCGACCTCCACCGTGAGGTCAACCGGTTCGCCAATGCCATGAAGCGGCTGGGTGTGCAAAAAGGCGACCGGGTCACCATCTACATGCCCATGATCCCGGAATTGCCCATCGCCCTGCTGGCTTGTGCTCGAATCGGCGCCCCCCACAGCGTGGTCTTCGGCGGGTTCAGCGCCGAGTCCCTGCGAGACCGGATCAACGACGCTCAGTCCAAGCTGGTGATCACTGCCGACGGGAGCTACCGGCGCGGTCAGATCGTTCCCCTCAAGCGAAACGTGGACGCGGCCCTCAAGGACTGCCCCTGTGTCGAGAAGGTAGTCATGGTTCGAAGGATCGGGGATGCGGCTCCGGTGGCGGTAGACGAGACCCGGGACGTCTGGTGGCACCGCGTCGTGGAAAATGTCCCGGCCTACTGCGAGCCCGAGCCCATGGACTCGGAGGACCCGCTGTTCATTCTCTACACCTCGGGGACCACGGCCAAGCCCAAGGGTATTCTGCACACCACCGCCGGCTACATCCTGGGGGCGTCCCTGACTCACAAGTGGGTGTTCGACGCCAAGGAAGAGGACGTCTACTGGTGCTCGGCCGACATCGGCTGGGTTACCGGGCACAGTTATATCGTCTACGGGCCCCTGGCCAACGGAACCACCGGGGTTCTCTACGAGGGTTCCCCCGACTGGCCCGACAAGGACCGCTGGTGGGCCATGGTGGCCAAGTATGGCGTGAATGTCTTCTATACGGCTCCCACGGCCATCCGGGCGGTCATGAAGTGGGGCGAGTCCTATCCGGCAAAGCACGACCTGTCCACCCTGCGCCTGTTGGGGACGGTGGGCGAGCCCATCAACCCCGAGGCCTGGATGTGGTATCACGAGAAGATCGGGCAGGGGCGCTGCCCCATCGTGGACACCTGGTGGCAGACCGAAACCGGCTCCATCATGATTTCACCTCTGCCCGGGCTCACCACCACCAAGCCGGGTTCGGCCACCTTCCCGCTTCCGGGCATCCATGCCGACGTGGTGGACGAGGCCGGCAACAGCGTGCCCCTGGGGGGAGGCGGCTACCTGGTGCTCAAGTCTCCCTGGCCCTCCATGGCCCGCACCATCTACGGAGACCCGAAGAGGTATGAAGAGACCTATTGGCAGCGCTTCGGCAAGAACGTCTATTTTGCCGGGGACGGCTGCAAGCGGGACGAGGAAGGCTACTTCTGGCTGTTGGGCCGCGTGGATGATGTCATGAACATCTCGGGGCACCGGTTGAGCACCATGGAAGTGGAGAGTGCCCTGGTGGACCATCAGGAGGTGGCCGAGGCGGCCGTAATCGGCAAGAAGGACGATATCAAGGGAGAGGCCATTGCCGCTTTCGTCACCTTGAAGGAAGGGGCCGAGGGGAATGCCGGCAAGGTGGACGAGTTGAAGAAGCACGTGGTCCAGAAAATCGGACCCATTGCCCGGCCGCAGAGCGTGTACTTTACGGCCGAGCTGCCCAAGACCCGAAGCGGCAAGATCATGCGGCGGTTGCTGCGAGATATCGCCGAGGGGCGGGCCCTGGGGGATACCACCACCCTGGCCGACGCCACCGTGGTGGCCAAGCTGAAGAGCCAGTACGAGGAAGGTTAGCTGCAACCGGTCCCTGCCGGACGCCCGGTCGCAGGATTGTGTCCGGCGGGCCTGAAGAGTTGAAATTTCAAGACGAAAAAACGCTATCGATCCAAGGAGGAAAGAACACATGGCGCAGGAACGAGCTGGAGCCACGACATTTCTGGGGAATCCATTGACGCTGATCGGTCCGGAGTTGAAGGCGGGAGACCCCGCCCCCGATTTCACCTTGACCTCCAACGACCTCAAACCTGTCCGGCTGTCCGATTCCGCCGGCAAGGTGCGCCTCATCAGCGTGGTCCCCTCGCTGGATACGCCGGTATGCGACCAGCAGAGCCGGAGATTCAACCAGGAGGCCTCCGGTCTGGGTGACGGGGTGGTGGTCCTGACGGTTTCCGCCGATCTGCCTTTTGCTCAAAAGCGCTGGTGCGGGGCGGCCGAGGCGGATCAAGTCCAAACGCTCTCCGATCACCAGGAGATGTCTTTTGGAGCCAGTTACGGCACACTGGTCAAGGAGCTTCGGCTGAACAGCCGGGCCATTTTCGTGGTGGATGCCGCCGGCAGCCTCCGCCACGTGGAGTATGTCAAGGAAATCGCCTCCCATCCCGACTATGACGCGGCGCTGGCTGCTGCCAGGGACGCCGTTTAGGCAAGTCTGGGATCGGAATGCCGAATTCCTTCGATTTCGGCAGATTCCGGCCATCTGTCCGGACCGCCGGCGGGGGGCGTTAATCAGCGACCGCCCGCCCGGGCGGACGAATTCCAGCCATCCTGCCCAACCTCTTTCCTGAATTTGCACACAGTGTTTTCCAGCCATTCAAGGAGGGTCCTGGCGTGCCGGGTGTGAGAGTACGCTTTGCGCCTTCCCCCACCGGATCCCTGCACGTGGGTGGGGCGCGTACCGCGCTGTTCAACTGGCTGTTTGCCCGAGGTCAGGGCGGTCGCTTCATCCTCCGAATCGAAGACACCGACCGGGAGCGCTCCAGCCCGGAGATGATGGAAGACATTCTGGGAGCTCTCCAGTGGCTGGGCCTGGACTGGGATGAGGGCCCCTTCCTGCAGTCGGAACGACTGGAACGCTACCGCCAGGCGGCGGATCGGCTCTTGAGCGCGAACAAGGCCTACCGCTGTTTTTGTTCGACAGCCGAGTTGGCGGCCAAGCGCCAGGCGGCGTCCGCCTCGGGAAAGCCTTGGAAGTATGACGGCACCTGTCTCGGGTTGCCGCCGGACCGGTCAAGGGAGAAGCACGCCCGTGGTCTGCCCAGCGTGGTGCGTTTCAAGGGAACCCGTGACGGCGAGGTTGTATTCGAGGACCGGATCTTCGGGCGGATTGCCCATCGGACGGAGCAGATCGAGGACTTCGTGCTGGTTCGGTCCGACGGCATGCCCACCTACCACCTGGGCGTGGTGCTGGACGATCTGGACATGAAGATCAGTCACGTCATCCGCGGCGCCGACCATATTTCGAACACCCCCAAGCAAATCCTCCTCTACCAGGCCCTGGAGCGGCCCGTCCCCGTCTTTGCGCACCTTCCGCTGATTCTGGGTCCGGACCGGACCAGGCTCAGCAAGCGGCACGGGGCCACGGCGGTGACCACATACAGGGACCAAGGCTACCTGCCGACCCCGTTCTGCAACTTTCTGGCGCTGCTGGGCTGGTCGCCGAAAACCGAGGTGGAAACTCTGTCCACCGATGAGTTGATCCACCAGTTCTCACTGAGGGGTGTGAACAAGAGCAACGCCGTCTTCGACCTGGAAAAGCTGTCCTGGTTCAACAGCCGGTATCTGCGGAATGCCCCTGCCGCGAGGCTTCTTCCGCTGATCAGGGCCGAGCTGGAAAGGGAGGGGATTTGGAAAGAGGAGCTCGGTTCCTCCAGCAGGGCCTGGATGATGACGGTGGTTGATCTGCTCAAGCAGCGCGTCCGCATGGTTTCAGACTTCGCCAGCCAGGGCAGAGCCTTCTTCACCGATGACTTCGAGATCGAAGACAAGGCCCGCCGCAAATTCCTCAAGAGTGACGCCCTGCAGGTTCTGATGCCCGAGCTGGCCGCGCGGCTCGGGTCCCTGCCGGCTTTCGGACTGGAGGAGACGGAATCGGCCCTTCGCGCCTTTGCCGCCGAAAAGGAGGTCAAGGCCGGTCTGCTCATCAACGCGGCCCGAGCGCTGCTGACCGGCAAGGCGGTAGCCCCGGGAATCTTCGAGGTCATGGTAGCTCTCGGGCAAAAACGGACCGTGACCCGCCTTTCGGACACGTCCTGGATGGAGGATGAACCGCGGGCTGGGGAATAGGAGGAATTTATGGTTCGCCTGAAGCTCTCCGCCATGATGTTTCTGCAGTATTTCATCTGGGGGGCCTGGTACGTCACCCTGGTCACCTATCTGAGCCAGACCCTTCGCTTCAGCGACAGCCAGATCGGCTGGGCCTATGCCACCACGGCCATCGCGGCCATGATCTCTCCGTTTTTCATGGGGCTGGTGGCCGACCGATACTTTGCTTCCGAGAAGGTGCTTGCGGGACTGCACCTGGTGGGCGGGTTCCTGCTGTATTGGGTATCCGGCCTGGACTACTTCAGCCACCTCTTCCCGGTGCTGTTGATCTACACCCTGTTCTACATGCCGACCCTGGCACTCACCAACTCCCTGTCTTTTCACCACATGGAGAGCCCGGAACGGGAATTCCCAAGGGTGAGAGTGCTGGGGACCATCGGGTGGATCGCCGCCGGGTTGCTGGTGGGCCGATTGCACCTGGAGGCCACCGCCGTGCCCCTGCAAATTGCGGCCGGGGCCTCGGTGCTTATGGGTCTCTACTGCCTGCTGCTTCCGCACACGCCTCCAAGGGGTGGCGGCCAGCCCTTCAGCCTCAGGGGCCTGCTCGGCCTGGATGCCCTGAGCCTGATGAGGGAGCGCTCCTTTGCCATCTTCGTAGCCGGATCGTTTCTGCTCTGCATTCCACTGCAGTTTTACTACACCTTCACCAACTTGTTCCTCAACGAGATCGGCGTCAGCCAGGCCGCCAGCAAAATGACCCTGGGGCAGGGATCTGAAATTCTCTTCATGCTGGCCATGCCCTTCTTCCTGACCCGGGTGGGACTCAAGGGGACGCTGCTGATCGGCATGGCTGCCTGGGTGGCCCGCTATCTGCTGTTTTCCTGGGGCGACGGCAGCGAGCACCTGTGGATGTTGTTGGGAGGGATTCTCCTGCACGGCATCTGCTACGATTTCTTTTTCGTTGCCGGCCAGGTCTACGTGGACCGCAAGGCCCCCATCCGGGTGCGGGCCGCGGCCCAGGGATTCATCGCCCTGGTCACCCTGGGCCTGGGCATGTTCGTGGGCGCCAGGGTGTCTGGGCTGGTGGTGCAGCATTACAGTTATCTTGATGGGGCTGGTGCCGTGCAGCATCATTGGGGTGAGGTCTGGCTGGTGCCCGCGGTGGCGGCAGCGGTGGTGCTGGTGCTGTTTGCGTTCTTCTTTCGGCCCGGGAGGGTGGAGGCGAATGAAGCGTCCGGGTCGGGTTAGTCCGTCGCCCGCGACGGAATAGAGGCATGGGCCGACTGTTTCCCGCCTGAGCCGGTACCGGCGCCTATTAGTTCCTTTCATGGAAACAGCCCTCAATATCCTGCTGGCTGTTCTGATCTTGGGCGGAAGCGCCTTCCTGACCCAGTGGTTCACGCACACCATGTACATCCGCTGCCGGAGCTGCGGGACCCTGAATGCCCGGCGGAGAACTCATTGCAGGGGGTGTTCCAGTCCGTTGGAAGAAAACTCCCGGGGAACGGGTCGCAGAGAAGGTCAGGGTCCTGGTTAGGGATGCCGAGGGCGCTTTGACCGGGCCGGCCAGAGTTGTGCTAATCTGAAAAATGGCGGGAGGCGCTGCTTTCCTCCCGCGGAAACGAGGCTCTCCGTGTTCCGGGATACTCTGGGCCTGGCTTTGAAAAATGCTCTGCGCAACCGGCGTCGAACGCTGCTGACGGTTGCGAGCATCAGCATTTCCCTGTTTCTGCTGGGAGTACTCCTTTCGGTCTATCAGGCCTTCTACCATCAGGAAGGTCCTCCCGAGCAGGCCCTGCGGTTGGTGACCCGAAATCGGGTCTCTCTGACCTTCTCCCTTCCCGAATACTATGAACAGCAGATCCGCAAGGTACCGGGCGTGCGCGAACTGGTGCCCACCTCCTGGTTCGGAGGGGTCTATATCGACAATCGACCCGAGAACTTCTTCCCTCGGTTCGCCACCGATCCGGAAAGGATCTTCGAGGTCTACAAGGAGTTCACGGTGCCTCCCGAACAGCTCCAGGTCTTCCAGTCGGAGCGCACGGCCGCGGCTGTCGGCAAGACTCTGGCCGAGCGACTCAGCTTCAAGCTGGGCCAGCGGGTCACCATCAAGGGGGACATCTACCCGATGGACCTGGAATTGACCATTCGGGCCATCTTTGAAAGCGATGTCGAAAACCAGGACTTCGCGATGTATTTTCACCGGAAATACCTGGAAGAGGGACTGCCGCAGTCCCGGCGCGGGATGGTAGGAACTTTTGGCATCCTGGCCGATTCCGCCGAGGCGGTGCCCCGCATCGCAAAGCAAATCGACGATCTCTATCGGAACTCGGAGCGCCAAACCAAGACCGAAACCGAGCGGGCCTTCCAGTTGAGCTTCGTTTCCATGCTGGGCAACGTCAAGGTGTTCCTGCTCAGCATCTGCGGTGCCCTGGTGTTCACCATTCTGCTGGTGGCCGCCAACACCATGGGTATGTCGGTGCGGGAGCGGATCACCGAAATCGGGGTGCTCAGGACGCTGGGATTCACCTCCGGCAGGGTCCTGAGCATGATCGTGGCCGAGGCCGTCCTGATATCCCTGGCAGGGGGCCTGTTGGGTTGCGGTCTGGCCTGGGGGGCATCGGGGTTTTTGCGACAGTCCCAGCTCATGCTTTCCGGGCTGTCCTTTTCGCCACCGGTGTTCCTGATCAGTCTGTCCATTGCCCTGGCCATCGGTATCCTGAGTTCCCTGGTCCCGGCCCTGGGAGCGACCCGTCTGCCCATCACTTCGGCCCTTCGCCATACTGGGTGACAGCCTTCTGTGCTCAAGGAGCAGCCGGACAGTGGGGGAAAATCGAGTGTGTCCGAAACCGATTGAAGCGTTTTGTTCGGAGCCCCTGTGGCCGGACAGTGTTCCTAACCTCGGCCTGGATAGTTGAGGCGGTGGGAAAGCCCTGAGTCACGATATGCCCTTGCCTCTCTCCTACAACTTGAAGAACCTGACGGTCCGCAAGACCACCACGGTCATGACGGCCTTGGGGATAGGCCTCACGGTGGCAGTTCTACTGGGGATCCTGGCCCTGGTCGGAGGCCTGGAAAAGTCTCTCCAGGCCACTGGGCATCCGCTCCACCTTCTGGTAATGAGGAAGAACTCCCTCTCGGAGCTGGTCAGCCAGGTCACCCGCGAGGCTGTTTCGAGTATTCGCAATAAGCCGGGGATTCAGCAGTTGGAGGGGGAGCCCATGGTTTCCCCCGAAATAGTGACCGTCATCAATTTGCCGCGCCACAACAGTCCCGAGGGGGCCAACGTGAACATCCGCGGTCTCTCCCCGATGGGCATCCGAATGCGTTCCAACCTGAAGTTGATGGAGGGCCGCTGGTTCCAGCCGGGTCAACGGGAAGTGGTGGTGGGCAAATCGATCTCCAGGCGGTACGTCAACGCCGGCGTGGGGGACCGGCTGCGCTTCGGCCGCGGCGACTGGAGCGTGGTCGGTGTTCTTGACGCCGGCAGCACTGCCTTCGACAGCGAGATCTGGGTGGGTCTCAATCAACTGGCCACCGATTCCAATCGCATGGAAGTCCTTTCCTCGGTCCTGGTGCGTGCCTCCGACCCGGTGAGCCTGCAGGCGCTCCAGAACGCCCTGGCCGACGATCAACGGCTCTACCTGGAAGGCAAGAGGGAAGTGGACTACTACCAGGAGCAGACCGCCTCGGCCGAGCCGGTGAAGTTCCTGGGCATCTTCGTGGCCGTCATCATGGCCGTGGGAAGCTGCTTTGCCGCCATGAACACCATGTATGCCGCCGTGGCCCGCCGCTCGAGGGAGATCGGCACCCTGCGGGTGCTGGGTTTTTCGGGTGGCAGCATCCTGCTTGCCTTCGTGATCGAGTCGCTGCTGCTTTCCCTGCTGGGCGGGTTGATCGGGGTGCTGCTGGTGCTGCCGCTGCATGGACTGGAGTCCGGTATCGGCAACAATCTTACCTTCAGCGAGACCGGTTTCGATTTTCGGCTCTCCCCGGCCATCGTGGCCCTGGGTGTCGGATTCGCCTCGATCATGGGGCTGCTGGGCGGACTCTTGCCGGCACGAGGGGCTGCCAGGGAAAGCATTCTCAGTGCACTGCGGGAGTTGTAGCCGGTGGTTGAATCGGGGAAAAATCTGGAGCAGGAACTTGACAGCCTGAGAATCCACAAGAGCCACAGGCGGTCCTCGAAGGGACCCTCACGCTGGACATCCCGCTGGATCCTTGCCGGTATCGTGCTGCTGGTGGCCGTGAGCGCGGCTGTCACCGCCGCCCGCTTCGCCAGGCAGGAGATCGAAGTGGAGGTCTTCCGGGTGGTTGCGGGCGGTGAGCCCGGGTCTCAGGGCCCCACAGTGGTCCTGAACGCCTCCGGGTATATCGTGGCCCATCGCAAGATCCAGTTGACGGCCAAGGTGGTGGGAAAAGTCGCCTGGATCGGCGTCGAAAAGGGAGACTTGGTGGAGAAGGGACAGGTTCTGGTCAGGCTGGAGGACGCCGAGTATCGGGCACAGGCCCAGCAGGCCGAGGGGCAACTGGCCAGCCTGCTGGCCCAATTGAGCGAGCTGGAGGCCGGTTCCCGTCCCGAAGAGATCGCTCGGGCCAATGCCAACCTGGCCCGCGCCCAGGCCGATCTGAGGAACGCCAGGATCAACCTGGATCGCGTTCGGAAGCTCTTCGAGGAAGAAGTTCTGCCCAGGCAGGACCTGGACAACGCCCAGTCCCGCTTCGAGGCGGAGGCGGCCCGGGTGGAATCCCTGGCCAAGGAAGCCGACCTGGTGCGACTGGGGCCGCGGGAGGAACAGATCGAGGCGATGAAGGGACGGGTCAAGCAGGCCCGGGGCGCGCTGGCGCTTCGCCGCACCTTTCTGGACTCCACGGTGATTCGGGCTCCCATCACCGGAACCATACTGGAAAAGGCGGTGGAGACTGGAGAATTCGTCACCACCAGCTTTGTGGGTGAGCGCGGGGCCAAGGGCTACGTGGTCACCCTGGCCGATCTGAACGATCTTCAAGTGGAACTGGACATCAGCCAGGACGACTTCTCCAGGCTCTCCATGAAGCAAGAGGCCACCATCAGGACCGATGCCTTTCCGGACCGCTCCTACGGGGGCTATATTGCCGAGATCGCACCCGAGGCCAACCGGCAGAAGGCAACCGTGCAGGTCAAGGTCCAGGTGGCCGATCCCGACTCCTTCCTGAGACCGGAGATGAATGCCCAGGTCGCCTTCCTGGCTCCCGACGAGCCACCCAACGGAGATCGGGCTCCCTCGGGTTCGCGGATTACCGTCCCCAGCGCGTCTGTGCGCGACCGGGAGGGCCGCAAGACGGTACTGGTGGTTCTGCAGGGCCGGGCCAGGGAACGCCCCGTCCGGATTGGAGATCTCACTGCCGAGGGCGTGGTGGTCACCGAGGGTCTGATCGGGGGGGAAGATGTGGTAGTGAATCCTCCCGGCAATCTTGCGGACGGGGACAGGGTTCGGACGGCAGGGAATTAGCGAGGCTATGCGTCAGGCCGACAGGCAGGAAAAAGAGATATCCACGAAGCGACACGAAGAAAGACGAAGGGCCACTAAGGGGTTGGAGAAGGGTCGGGAAGGGGCCGCACAAGGTCGGAAAGGGGAATGCATGGTCAACGATCTGGTGGTGGAGGCCACTGATCTGCACAAGGAGTTCCAGCGGGACGCCTTTCAGGTCATCGCCTTGCAGGATGTTCAACTGACGATCCAAAGAGGGGAATTTGTGGCATTCATGGGACCGTCGGGGTCGGGCAAGTCCACCCTGCTCTATCTCATTGCCGCCATCGACCGCCCCACCCGGGGCCGCGTCGAGGTCCTGGGCCGGGACATCCTCCAACTCAAGGAGCGGGCCGTAGCGGACTGGAGAAACGAGAACATCGGTTTCATCTTTCAGACCTTCAATCTCATTCCCGTCCTGACCGCCCGGGAAAACGTGGAGCTTCCCCTGCTGCTGACCCACCTCAGCCGTCAGGAGCGGGCCGAGCACGCCGCTACCGCTTTAGGGCTGGTTGGATTGTCGGACCGAATGGATCACTATCCCCGCCAGCTTTCTGGCGGCCAGGAGCAACGGGTGGCCATCGCCCGAGCCATTGTGAGCGATCCCTCCATCATCCTCGCCGATGAGCCCACCGGAGACCTGGACGCCCAGTCGGCCCAGGAGATCCTCACCATTCTTTCCAGGTTGAACCGCGACCACGGGAAAACCATCCTGATGGTGACCCACGATCCCCATGCGGCTCGCCACGCCAGCAAGATCCGCTACCTGGAAAAGGGACAATTGCTGCCGGAAGGATCGCCCCAACCCGAATAGCGTCGTCTCCGGATGGGTTTGGGTGAGATGGGCGATCCAGGCAAGTCGTGCCCCCGTCTTGCCGGGCAGATCATTCGGGGAAGAAACTGCCGATCGTTTTTAAGGACGAACCACGAATGAACACGAATAGACACAAATACCGATGGACCCTCCTATGCTGTGACGACGGTATGGGATGAAGCCACCCGGGAGCGCGGGCGTCCCGCCCGCATACGTCTTGGCACAGCCTTAGCTAATTCCTCCACCCGGCTCGACCGGAAACGGCGCCGGGACTCTGCTTCGGTCGCGTCAGGGCGGTTCCCGCCGGAAGGCGGCCGGGTGCCCAATCGCAGGGAAACTGAGCGAAACGTAACCGGAGTGCATGCGGGCGGGACGCCCGCGCTCCCGGGTGGGCCTCCTCCGATTACTCTTGCTCCTCGAGGCGGGCGCGCCGGATTGCCGGGCCGCGGCCCTGCCGATGTAACAGAGCCGTCGAGCATTTTGATTGTGTAACAAACTGCCGGTGAGAAACTCCGGCGAGCCGCTCATGCCTGACCTTGGCCGCATTGCCATTGTGCTGGTGGAGACCAGTTCTCCGGGAAACCTGGGTTCGGTGGCCCGTGTCATGAAAAACATGGGGCTGGATCGACTCGTCCTGGTGGACTGCAAGGCCGATCTGAGCGAGGAAGCCCGGCAGCGGGCCCGAGGAGCCGACGACCTGCTGGAGACGGCCGTCCGGACCAATGAGCTGGGCTCGGCCTTGAAGCCCTTTCACCTCAGTGTGGCGACTGGCTCCCGGCCTGCGAGATGGTTCGATCGATCCCTGCATCCCCGGGAGATGGCAGCCGAGCTGCAGGCGCTGGCCCCCGGCCACGAGGTTGCCATCCTATTCGGGCCCGAACGCACCGGACTCACCAATGAACACCTGCAGTACTGCCACTGGCAGGTGAGGATTCCCACCGTTTCCGGATTCCCCTCTCTCAACCTGGCCCATGCGGTGGCCATCGTGGCCTACGAGCTTTCCCAGGGCCTTTCGGTGCCCCCGTCCAAAGGGGCTCGGGGTCTGGCGGAGCTGGGTCAAATGCAGGCCTTCTCTCAAGATCTGGAGGGATGCCTGAAGGAAATCCAGTTCCTGAAGAATCAGAACCCCCGGGAAATCATGATGACCTTGCGTCAATTGCTGGCTAGGGCTTCGCCCGACGATCGCGACATCCGTATTCTGCGGGGAATCCTGAGGCAGTGGAAGTGGTACGCGCGGAGCAGGAGGATCCAAGAAGGAAATCGAAGGGGCGCTGAGTACACTGGTTCATAAGTATTGCTACGTATTTTCGGCGGCCGTGTTGAGTGGGAGTGAGGCGATTGGGGCGTTGTTGGATGGGTATTGTTTTTTGGAAGGGTGCTTCCTATTCGCCGCATACGCGGCTAGGTTGGCGCAGAACCCAAACGACCCCGGGTTGCCACCCGGGGCTACCCTGGGCCGCAGCTACGCAGCTCTATAAGGATGGCCCGCAGTAAGCGTTTGCTTGCCTACCCACTCCAACCGCAGCATTCGCAGCTCTCCCCAAACCCACAACGCTGCAGGGGGAAACGTGCTTTTCGATTTAGAATGTGCCCCGGGCAAGAGCCCGGGGGAGCCATCGGGAAAACGTCACATAGGGGAGTTGAGCCGCGAACGCGGCGGCAGCAAACGCCGGTGAACCAAACTCAAATGCAAGCCCGTTACTCATCTGTAAATGCGCTGCATGAGCCGACTTCCTTGACAGCCGCGAATGCGGCGACAGCACGTGGCCGTGGGCGTCAGCCTGTGGAAAACGACGGTTTTACTTTGCTCCGGGAACTGAATATACTCTGCTTCCGCCAGGGCCGTGTGAAGCCCGGCTGGCAGCCTGGAATGACTGGAATTGACGCGGGGAGAGACGATGAGACTAGCCAAACGGGTCGGGCGCCTTTCGCCCTCGCCGACCATGGCGGTGTCGGAAGAGGCCAACCGCCTGCGCTCCGAAGGTCGAAGCGTGGTGGACTTCAGCATCGGTGAGCCGGACTTCAACACGCCCGACAACATCAAGGGCGTAGGACACCGGGCCATCGACGACAACTTCACCCGCTACACCTCGGCGCCGGGCATCAAGGACCTCAGGGAAGCCGTGGTGGAGAAATACCGCCGCCAGTATGGGGTCGACTACTCCGTCCCCGAGGTGGTGATCTCCTGCGGCGCCAAGCACACCTTATTCAACCTGGCCTTCGCCCTGTTCGAAGAAGGCGACGAGGTGCTGCTGCCCGTTCCCTACTGGGTGACTTTTCCCGAGCAGTTCAAGATGGTTGGAGCCGTACCGGTGGAGGTCATGACCCGGGAAGAGGATGATTTTGTCCTCAAGGCATCGGCCCTGGAAGCCAAGGTGACCTCGCGCACCCGAGCCATGGTGGTCAACACGCCCAACAATCCTACCGGAGCCGTCATTCCGGCCGATGAGATGGACCGGATCGTGGACCTGGCCCTGGACCGGGATCTGATGATCATCTTCGACGAATGCTATGAATTTTTCGTCTTCGACGGGAACCGGCACACCTCGCTGGCTCAATACGCCGACCGCGCCAAGCATGTTTCCTTGCTGGTCAACACCGCTTCCAAGACTTACGCGATGACCGGATGGCGCATCGGCTACCTGGTGGCTCCCCGGGAAGTCGCCAGAAGCGTCAGCAACGTCCAGAGCCACAGCGCCAATCCGGCCTCGGTTTCCCAGAAAGCAGCCCTGGAGTCCATCCTCGGCAACCAGGACTCGGTGTCACAGATGATTGCGGAGTACGAGCGCAGGCGGCGCTACGTGGTGGGGCGGCTCAACGGGATGCCCGGCCTGAGTTGCGCCAACCCCGGGGGTGCCTTCTATGCCTTCCCCAACATTTCCAGCTATTTCGGGAGCGAGGTGCGGGACTCGGTGGAATTTTCCACCTGGCTGCTGCGTCAATCCGGGGTAGCCGTGGTTCCGGGCTCAGCTTTCGGCATGGAAGGTCACGTGCGCATCTCCTTTGCAACCAGCATGGAGAACCTGGTGACCGGGATGGACCGGATGGAGCGGGCTCTGGACAGGATGTAAACCTACCGGGCGCGCTGCCTGCCGGCGGCGATCAGCCACACGACGGCTCCCGCAATCAACAGGACGATGAACGTTCCCGGATTTATCCAGCCTTGCCGGGAATGCCACACGATCGCATAACCCAAAGCGCCCGCCAACAGGGCATAGGTGGTGAAGGGAAGCAGGGTCAGGCGAATGATGGCGCCTTCCTTGCCGACCAGCCCCGCCACTGCCGAAGCCGCCACCACGTTGTGAACGCAGATCATGTTTCCGGCGGCTCCGCCCACCGCTTGCAGGGCCACCATCCAGACCGGATCCGCCCCGATTCGCTGCCCGACACCAAACTGGAACAGGGAGAACATCATGTTGCTGACGGTGTTGCTGCCGGCGACGAACGCCCCCAGGCCTCCGATGAAGGGGGCGAAAATTGGCCAGGCGGTCTGGGCCAGGGCGGCCACGCCGGCGGCCAGCACGATCGGCATCTTGTCGTAGCCCGCCGCTCCTCCGTCCGAGTTGATGAATACCTGCACCATGGGGACGGTGAAGATGAGGGCAACCGAGGCAGCCGCCGTGGTCCCGGCCGATTGAAAACACACCGCCCGGAATCGGGATAAACTCAACCGGTGGGCCCAGCAGGTCAAGACTGAAACCAGCAGGAATATGGTTCCGGGCAGATAGAGGGGCTGCACGCGGGCCGAGATCCCGGTGTCCAGGATGTGCGGGAAGGAAATGGTCCAGGCCCGAATCCATTCCTGAAAAGGAAGAAATCCCAGCCGGGTGAGTACCAGCAGCAGGCCTACCAGGAGATAGGGTGTCCAGGCTCTCAACAGTCCCATTGGGCGAGCTGGAGGCTCCTCTTTCAGACCAACCGATCCGGTCCAGTGGCCAGGCCAGTGTTCCGGAGCATCGAAATCCCATCGATCCTCGGACCGCGGCATGAAAATGCCTCTCTTGGCGGCAAAGATCACCAGAGCCAGTCCGATGAGCCCCCCGAACAGCGATGGGAACTCGGGACCCAGAAACCTGGCCACCAGCAGATAGGGCAGGGTCATGGCAAAGGCCGCCATCAGGGCAAAGGGCCATACCCGCAATCCCTCCGCCCAGGATCCGTTCTTGCCGAAGAAGCGGGTCATCAGCGCCACCACGAACAGCGGAACCAGGGTCCCGGCAGCGGTGTGCAGCAGCGCCACCCGGAATCCGATTTCGGAGAGGAATCCGTTCCAATCGGCGAATCCGGCCTGCAGGGCAAAGGCCTGGATGGAGGCATCGGCGGCGAGCCCGCTGTTGACCCCGATCAGGATGGGTGTCCCCACGGCTCCGAAGGACACCGGTGTGCTCTGAATGATCATTCCGGCCATGACCGCACCCATGGCCGGGAAACCCAGCCCCACCAGCAGAGGGACGGCGATGGCCGCCGGTGTCCCGAAGCCGGCCGCCCCTTCGATGAAGGTGCCGAACAACCAGGCGATGATCACCACCTGAATCCTCCGATCGGGAGTCACATGGGTGAACCCGCTTCGGATGGCCTGAATGGCGCCGCTTTGCCGCAGAGTGTTGAGCAGCAGGATGGCTCCAAAGATGATGTAGAGCAGGGTGGCGGCAACCACCAGGCCATTGATGGAGGCCGCGGCCACCTGTCGTGTCGGTACTTGCCACACCAACAGGCCGAGCGCGGCGGTTACCAGGTAGGCGATCGGCATGGCCCGCCTGGCGGGCCAACGCAGCAGCACCAGCAGCAGGGCTACCGCGACGATGGGGAGAGTGGCCAGCAGAGAGAGCGTGAAGGGTTGCAAGGAAGCACCTGCGCAATCAGTTGGTTTTCTTGGGCCTTGGGTCGTTACGGTCCCACCATTTATGCCGGCGCCATGCTGCAATGAATTCCATAATTATGTGAAGTATGAACTCGTAGCAATTGACAACGATGTACACCACCGCTTTCAGAATGGGACTCCAGAATTCCATGCGATTCTCCCATCGCAATCTTGCCGCGGACACACCCGGACACCGCCGAGTTTTTTGAAGGCAGGCGATGGCTTGGTGTAACATGGGCAGCATCCATGGGCCGGAACCGGGGCTGCCCCTTGCAGGCAATCGAGGACCCCCGAAGCAGTTTCCGGACCCAATCCATATCCAAGCGAGGACGCGTCAATGGCGAAAGTTTATCACGATGAAGATGCAGATCTGGCTCACCTGAAGGAAAAGAAAATTGCCATTATCGGCTACGGCAGTCAGGGACATGCCCATGCCTTGAATCTCAGAGACAGCGGACTGGAGGTGGTGGTCGGACTCTATGAGGGGAGCCGCTCCTGGGCCAAGGCCGAGGGCGAAGGGCTCCAGGTGGCCACGGTGGATGAGGCTTCGGCCCAATCCCAGGTGATCATGATCCTGGTTCCCGATCAGACGCAACGGGCGGTGTTCGAAGCCTCCATCAAGCCGCATATGTCGGCAGGAAAGACCCTGATGTTCAGCCACGGATTCAACATTCATTTCAGTCAGGTCGTGCCGCCGCCGGAGGTGGATGTCTCCATGATCGCTCCCAAGGGCCCCGGACACATGGTCCGCCAGGTCTACCAGGGGGGAGCAGGCGTTCCCGCTCTGGTTGCCATCGAGCAGGATGCTTCCGGCCATGCCCTCGACGTGGCGCTCGCCTACGCCAAGGGAATCGGCGCCGCTCGGGCAGGGGTGATTGAGACCACCTTCAAGGAGGAGACCGAGACCGACCTTTTCGGTGAGCAAGCCGTACTCTGCGGCGGGACTTCCGCCCTGGTCAAGGCCGGCTTCGAGACGCTCATCAAAGCCGGATACCAACCGGAAGTAGCTTATTTTGAATGTCTTCACGAGATGAAGTTAATCGTGGACCTCATGTATCAAGGCGGCTTGTCCTACATGCGCTATTCCATCAGCGACACGGCCGAGTACGGTGACTACACCCGGGGGCCTCAGATCGTCAACCAGGCCGTGCGGGATGCCATGGACGACATCCTGGAAAATGTCTGCAACGGCAATTTCGCTCGGGAATTCATCCTCGAGAACCAGTCCGGGCGGGCTTCCATGAACGCCAATCGGCGCCGGGAGGCCGAACACCCCATCGAGCAGGTGGGCAAGGGACTGAGGGACATGATGAGCTGGATGAACAAGACGGAAAGCTAGTCAGTGGCCCGCCAAAGGGCTCCAACCGCACCGGTGACCATCCATGGTTCAGTTCCAGGAAGAAATTGAGATCGAAGGCCACCTGATCGATTCGGGAATACTCAAGTACGCCTTCGACAAGATCGTCGAAATGGAGGGCCAGTTCGAAGTCCTGCGCTTCGAGATCGGAAGGAACAACCAGGAAACCTCCCGGGCCTGGCTCATGGTGAAGGCCCGGAGCCAACAGCAGTTGCAGGACATCCTGGCTGCCCTGGAGGATTTCGGGGCCATCATCGATCGGGAGGATTGCCGTCTGGTCCCGGCTGAACAGGACGGCATCCTGCCCCGCGAGTTCTATTCCACCACCAACTTCGACACCTTCATCAAGGTCCGGGGGGAATGGCAGCCGGTCGTCAACCAGAAGATGGATGCCGTCATCGTCTGGACGGGTGAACAGGCCATCACCAAGAAGATCAGCGGGGTGAAGGCGGGAGACCGGATTGTCGTCGGACGCCAGGGGATTCGAGTCAAGCCACAGGAACGGAGCCGCGAGTACTCGGTGTTCGACTTCATGTCGAACGACGCCAGCGCCGAAATTAACAAGGGAATACTGATTTCCCAGATTGCCAGGGAGATCGACGCGGCCAAGAGGGCGGGAGACCGGATCGCTATTGTCCCGGGCCCGGCGGTGATCCATTCAGGGGCGGACGGCTACCTGACGGAGGTGATCCGGATGGGCTACGTGGACGTGGTGCTCACCGGCAACGCCTTCGCCGCTCACGATATCGAAAAGGCCTTTCTGAACACCTCGCTCGGAATTCACCAGGAGAGCGGCAAGGCCGTGGACGGAGGACATCGCAACCACATTTGGGCCATCAACGAGATCAATCGGGCAGGAGGCATTGAGAGCGCGGTCGAGAAGGGAGTGCTGACCGCGGGCTTGATGTACGAGTGCGTCAAGCGGGGCATTCGTACGGTCCTGGCGGGGTCCATTCGGGACGACGGTCCCCTGGTGGACGTGGTAACCGACTGCGTGGAGGCGCAGCGGGAGTACATCGATGCCCTGGATGGGGTGGCGGTGGTGTTGATGCTGGCCTCGACGCTGCACAGCATCGCCGTGGGCAATGTTCTGAAGAGCAGCGTCAAGACCGTGTGCGTTGACATCAATGAAGCCACTCCCCTAAAACTGGGCAATCGGGGAAGCAAGCAGGCCATCGGAATTGTGACCGATGTTTCCTTTTTCTTGAATGTTCTGGCTGCTGAGCTCAAACTATGTGGTAACGGGTCTAGTCAGGTCAAGACCTGAACCCTTTGAGCGGAGCTCGCGCCTTGCGGCTTCGGCAGGTGAGCAGGACCGGGGGGAAACCGATGGAAGACACCATTCATATCTTCGACACGACCTTGAGGGACGGGGAGCAGTCTCCCGGTTGCAGCATGAACCTGGAGGAGAAGCTGAAGCTGGCTCACCAGTTGGAAGCCCTCCGGGTGGATGTTATGGAAGCCGGGTTTCCCATCGCCTCCGACGGCGATTTCGAGTCGGTGCGCCAGGTCGCCAGGGAAATCCGATCGGTGACGGTGGCAGGACTGGCCCGGGCCATGGAAAAGGACATCCGCCGCTGCTGGGAGGCCCTGGACATCGCCGCCAAGCCGCGAATCCACACCTTCATCGCCACCTCGGACATCCATCTGAAGTTCAAGCTCAAACGTTCCCGGGATCAAGTCCTGGAGGACACGGTCAATGCGGTCCGGTTGGCCCGTTCCCTTTGTGACGAGGTGGAGTTCTCCGCCGAGGACGCAGGGCGCAGCGACCTGGACTATCTCTGCCAGGTCGTGGAGGCGGCAATCTCGGAAGGCGCGACCATCATCAACATCCCCGATACGGTGGGATATTGCGTGCCGGAGGAGTTCGGACGGATCTTCAGTGTCCTGCGCGCAAAGGTGCCCAATATCGACCGGGCGGGCTTGAGTTGCCATTGCCACAACGACCTGGGGTTGGCGGTGGCCAACTCGCTGGCCGCCATTCGGGCCGGAGCCCGGCAGGTGGAGTGCACCATCAACGGGATCGGCGAAAGGGCCGGCAACGCCTCCCTGGAAGAGATCGTGATGGCGCTGCGGGTACGGCGCGAGTACCTGGGTTTCAGCACCGGAATTCAGGCGGAGCAGATTTACAAGACCAGCCACCTGCTTTCCAATCTGACGGGAATGATGGTCCAGGCCAACAAGGCGGTAGTGGGCAAGAACGCCTTTGCCCACGAAGCCGGAATCCATCAGGATGGAGTGCTCAAGCAGGCCTTGACCTACGAGATCATGACACCGCAGTCGGTGGGGGTTCCCACCAGCAACCTGGTGCTGGGCAAGCATTCGGGGCGCCATGCGCTTTCCAAGCGCTACATGGACCTGGGCTACACCCTGGACAAGAAGGAACTGGACCGATCCTACATGCTCTTCACCAAGCTGGCGGACAAGAAGAAAAACATCTATGACGAGGATTTGCTGGCCATCATTCACGACGGCATCCGAATGATTCCCGAGCGCTACCACCTGAAGTACGTCCATGCCACGGGCGGCAATCAGGTGCTGGCTTCGGCAACGGTGAGGCTGAGCAAGGACAACGAGTTCTGCGTGGACACCGCCCTGGGCTGCGGTCCCATCGAGGCTACCTACAGGGCCATCGATCAGATCACCGGAGTGCCCGGAAGGCTGTTGGACTATTCCGTGCGTTCGGTCAGCAGCGGCAAGGACGCCGTGGGCGAAGTCTTCGTTCACGTGCATTTCGAAGGCAATCACTTCACCGGCAAG
>JAPVWS010000490.1 GCA_027493295.1 Candidatus Versatilivorator vitaminiformans
GAACCCGATGAGCATCATCTTGTGAAGCCCACTCTCGATTTCGCCGTTGAAGCCCGTGTGCGGCTTGACGCGGGCGACCACGGCCACATGGTCGGCCTCGAAGGCAAACTTGTCGAACAGCACCGGAACCCCTTCCTCGGTGCGACCCACCTCGACGGTTTCCATGGAGGCCCGGATGGGCGCCCCGGTGAATTCTTCCGTGACCCCGTAGCTTTCAATGATGCCCCGCTGATTCTCCGCAATGCCCCCGCCGTGGCTCCCCATTGCCGGCACCAGGAAGGGTTTCCCTCCCAGCGCCTTGAGCTCATTTACCAGTGACTTGACGATCAGGGCGATGTTGGCAATGCCGCGGCTACCCACCGAAATGGCGATGGTCTGACCGGCCTTGACCCGAGACGACAGGTTGAGCCGGGCCACCTCCTCTCGAACCGTCCCGGGAATGTCATCCACCGTGGGCGCTTCAAAATGCTGCGCCACTCTCATCAGTCGAGGGTACGCCATGGTTTGCCTCCTCTATTGGGGTCGCTGGAACAGCAGCCCAAGTTCTACCACGAGACGACCTGTTTGGGAAGTGGCCCGAAAAGGAACCCTCGCTGGTGTCCATCGACTAGCAAGAACACACCGGCCCTATGGTCCAGGCTGAATTTGTGTGGCATTCTGTAGTTGAATCGGGGACAGAAATGAAAATCACGTTGAGCATTGACGAGGAAATCGTGAAAAAGGTCCGCAAGATCGCCGTCGAGAAAAATACTTCCTTGACGGCCATGGTGAGGGACTATCTGACGTCAATCGCCAGCAGACACACCGCAGCACGAAAAGCAGACGCGGACAAGTTGATGGAGACGTTCGAGAAAGTGAGCCGTGATATGGGCCCCCGAACTTGGTCGCGAGAGGAACTGTATGACAGGCCCCGCCGCCATCACGGAAAATAGGGCCTTCTTCTGAACCAATCCCCCGGATTAATGGGGCCGACCACAGTGAGCCGGAGAAACAATACGAGGCCCGCAGGTTGTTAAGGAACGAAATAGAAAATGAACCTAGCGCCGTCTGCGTTCAGATGATGTATAAGTCGTTCAGTGTGCCGACCACGTAAACCGTACCGGGAAAGTAAACGTGCTCTTCACAGCGAAGAATTTAGGTTGCTCACGGGTAGTTGTGCTCACTTACACGACTGCGTCCAGATTGGTCGCTTCCGCGTACAAGTCCTGGTTGGCCCTACAATGATTTCTGACCCGGTCCACCCATCGATCATACCAATACCAAGTGCGAGCAACCATCACACCGTATCCCTTTCCTGAGTTCTTCCCATCCATTTTTTTCCAAAATTCGGTGTGGTGGTGCATGTTGAACCTAGTGTGCCCCTCTTCGTTCATCAATTTTACGATTTCGCTTGGCAGGTGTTTGGGGCGTTCTACTTCCTTCAAAAGCAATTGCTGGTGCGTGTCGTTCATTGCCTTCGCGAGATCGGAATCGAACGGCACAAACTGGATCATTTTGTCGGCTTGGCCTTTCTTGCTGGTCACGAAGGGAACAAACAGAAATCGACACCGAAAGTAAGGTGATTTCTTATCTTGATCGGAGAGTTGTGCATCGAACTCCTGAAGGTAGCTCGCCACATTGGAGGGTAACGGGGCCGGAGCTTCTTCAGACCGGGTCACATCGGTAAAATCACGAAACTGGAGCGTAAAGGCAACCGCCGGATCGAGAGAGTATCGCTCACCGAATAGATTACAAATGTACCGTTCGTAATTAAGGCAGCAAGCAAGATAGCGTCCTGAGAATTGTTCGTCGGCTCCGGCAGATTGATGATGTTCAATCTCATGACGTAAACCGATAAGGAATCTAAGGTTGAGTATTGTTGGCTTATCCAATGGACAGGACTTGTCGTTAAGACAACGTTCGAGTTCCCAAAACTTGAAGGCTCCCCATTTGGTCCGTTCAAACCTGCGTCGCTTCGCCACCTTTTTGTAGTAACGATACTCGACTCCTTCCCGCCGGAAATACGCATGCAGTAGGTACATCCAGGCAATGACCATAAGGACAATAAACGTTTCGGCCTTGAAGGTCGTAAGTGGATTGTTGAATGTCTGGACCGCGTTGAGGGCTGCCTCGCGCGACTTATGGAGTAGCTGTGTCTTCACTCGTGGGATTCGTTTCCTAACCATTGTCAACCTTTGTCATCGCTGACTCACTATCACCCTCACCCCACACCCGCCCAATAGCCGCTTGAATCTTCTTCTCAAAACACTCGATTAACTCGTCGTTGACTTGGCAATGAAAGAGACAGTCTGTTCCATTGGCTGCGCAGTTTCCTGAGTTCATGATATCGCCATCAGCAATCCACACTTCATTGTCCTACACGAACACCGATGGTGAGACGCCGAATCGCTCTGACAAAGCGCGTATCTGCCTGACGTTGAGTTCCCGCTTCCCGGCCAGGATTTCAGAGACTACGCCTTGGGAACCCACGTCGGGCAAATCCGACTGGGTCAAATGTTGCTCCTCCATGAGGAATTGTAGTAGTTCCCTTCCCCCAGATTTCGGCATCGGATGGTGTTGTTCCTCCCAGGCATGAACAAGAGTGCCGAGTGTATCGAGCAGAGAATACAGCGGGTGATGCTCGTCGGTGCCCACGTCATCAATGAGGCCATTGAGCCGGTCCACCGCCAAATCATAGTCCTGCTCACTTTGAATTGTGAGTAGAGCACTCATTTGGGCCCAAGATCGTTCAAGCTGTGGGGTAATGACACTCATGTCATCCGTCCTCCGCGGTCATAGGCTTGGTGGGTCAATACGTGGCGAATATACACTTTGGCTCGATTGAAGTGGATGGAGCCAATATTGGAGGCAATATTGAGCGCTAGCTTCCGCAGAAATGTTTACCCAATTAAAGCTAATCGGAAGTGTTGCTCTCGGCAGCAATTCTCCGAGATCTCTTCTCTAGCTGACTTTGGTACCAATTGGATTGCCAACGATGAGGCTCTCGACATGTCGAATATCGTAAACAGATACGATGCCTGTGTTCATGTCGTAAGTGTAGGGACCTATTTTCCCGACATTGTCGAGCACAGATCGCCTGCTGGACCTATATCCAGTTACCACGCCGATGACTACATGTTTGTCTCCGCCGCTGATGCGACTACGTACAACCGGACCACCTGAGAAGCCTGGATTGTTGTGGCCGTCGAGAAGAATCAACCCGTTTCCCATATTGAGCGCGGATACAACCCCTTTCTTTACCAACGGCAATGGAAATTTCCCGTTCTTTTCTCCCATGTCGAAGCCCATACCGAAGGGATATCCCAAAAAATACACATCTTCAGCCAGCTGCAGACCCCGCGTTGTGGTCAACAGCTGGTGAGTCGCGCCGAAAAGTACCCGCGGCGCCAGAACCGACACATCCACTTTCCCGTTGCCGTGTCCTACTAGATCGACAGGCACAGACTTCCATCTGGCGTCGTGCAAAATCTCCACCTTACCTTGGCCACCGATACTGTGGACGATGTGTCCTGCCGTGACGAGGTAGCGCCTGCCGTCAATGTCGAGCGTGAAGCATGTTCCACTAGTCGTACCACAGCGCAGGTGAAATGTCCGTTGAAGTATGTTCGATGTGACACTCATTTATCCTGGCCTCACCTCCTCATTGCTTTTTTCAATGACTGGCAAGCTCGCAAACCGCATCGGCCTAGCGCCAGCGGACAGGCCCACAATTCGGGGTCCTGACCGAACAGCGCCTCAATCTTGACCAGGAGACAGCAAGGCACGCTTGACCGCATCCGGCTCTCTTTCGATTACACGCAGAAGATTTGCCGCCGGTCCGCTGACCCGGCGCGTTCCCTGCTCCCATTTGCGGTAACCGGAGAGGCTCATGCCCATCAATGGCGCCATCTGCGCCTGTGTAAGGTTCGCATGCTCTCGAACCTCGCGCGGGGTTACGGGCGCATGGACAATGGCCGGGCCTTCTCCCTTTGCGTGAGCCAAGGCTTCATTGAGCGACTGGATCAGATCTTTGCCAAATGTGCTCATTTTTTGTCATCTCCCCTGTCGAGCGGCCTTGAGTGTGGCTGCGATCTTTGAAACGGTACGCCTTTCATCGGGTGTCATGTCGATTTTCGCAGTTTTCGCATAGGCAAGCAGCGCGTAGATCGGCATGGTTTCGTCCAGATAGTAGTAAATCACCCGTGCGCCCCCGCGCCGGCCCCGTCCTAAAGCCGCGAAGCGTAGCTTACGGACGCCGCCCGTGCCCGGAATTTCGTCGCCTGAAAGTGGATTGTGCGCGAGGAAGTCGATCAATTCCCGCTTTTCATCCTCACTGAACAGCTTGTCAGCCTGACGAGAGAATGTCGGCGTCTCAGCTACTGTCTGCATTGAATAATATTATACCCCAATGGGGCAGTCCGGGAAAGTCTCCCGGTCCGCACATAAAACTCCAACCCATGAATAGCCTCTTGGAGGTGGCGCCTAAACCCATTTCCATGAGTTGTTCTTCGTGCCCCTTAGTGCCCCTTCGTGGAAAACTCTTTTTGTATCCCTTCGGTTCTTTCTCGGACAATCATCAATCTTCCAATCCATCTTCAATGGCCACAACCCGTTCGATGAGCTCCCGGCTGCAGCGTTCGTGGTAGGCGTCGTAGGGCAGAATGGGCTCGCGCACGTTGTGGGTGGAAAAAAGGCCTCGCCGCACGCAGTAGCGCTTCAGGAAATGGATGGAAATGTCGATGTGCTGGTGGACGAAAGCCAGGTAGGGAACAATGCGGTCGAACAATGCCATGGCTTCGGCTCTCCGTCCCTCCCGGTGCAGGCGATAGATGTGGACGAAGGGCTTGTTGATGGCGGTGGTATTGAAGCCGTGGATGCCTCGATCCAGGGCTTCGATCATTTCCGGGAGGGACCAGCCGCTGGAAACGTTGAGCCTACCTTGAGTGGCTTCCAACACCCGGGTGGATTTGAGTCCCGCCGGTATGGTTTCGATCTTGATGCAACGAAATGCCGGAATCTTCTCGAACAGCTCCAGGATGACCTCGAGGCTGACACCGTAGCCGCCCCAGGAGAGGTCCTGAATCATCAGCATCTCCATGCCGGCTTCCGAGAGTCGGGTGAAGAAGCTGACGATGGCTTCCCGGTCGCCTTCCAGGCGATTGGGCACCCGGCAGAGGATCCCGTCCGCACCGGCCTTGACCCCATGCCTGGCCAATTCGAAAGCCTCTTCCAGGTTTTCGGAGCTGGCTCCGGCGACCACCTGAATGCGTCCATCGGCGATGGCCACTACGCGCTCGACCAACCGGCGGCGCTCGAGATCCGAGAGCTTGTCGACCTCACTGGCTACGGCCGGAACGATGCAGCCCACGATCCCGTCGGCAATGGACTGCTCCAGCAACCGCTCCAGCGAGGAAAAATCGAGCTCGAGGCGTTCGTCGAAGGGCGTGTTGATGATGGGAACGATGCCGTGCAGGGAGTAGCAGGACTTTTGATTGATGATTTTTGATTTTTGATTGTCGATTGGCAAAATAAGCCCCTCAATCCCCAGTCCGCCTCGCGGCGGCGATCTATGATATCCTACTCGGCCAATTTGAAAGCCTTGCCCCCTCCCCGTCCATTGGATTTCTGGAAACTCACTTCCTAGGAGACGCTTCGTGAAACTTGTCAGGCCCCGCTTGTTCACAAGCTGCCTGGCTTGCCTGGCAGCCCTTGCCGGTCTTGCCGTTTTTTCCTCGGTCTTGCTGGAGGCCAATGACTCCCTCTGGATCAGGCACAGCGGCTTTGAATCCCTGAAAACCGGACAGCCCGGCAACAGCGGCGCCAACCTCTATGTCTCCTCCAAGGGGAGGATCCAGACCATCAACCGCTGGGACCTGAACCGGGACGGCGAGCTGGACCTGGTGTTCACCCAGGATCACAACTCGGTCTACACGCCCGACACCTTGATCTACTGGGGCGGCAAGGAGGGCTACGCTTCTCTGCTGCCCGACATGTGGCAAATCCGGGCTCCCTTTTCCCTGCTCAAGACACTGACGACCGCGATCAAGCGGGTGACCCGTTTGCCGACCTCGGGGGGGGGCCGGAGCAAGATCGCCGATCTCAACCTGGACGGACACCTGGACATCGTCATCTGCAACTTCCAGCACAACTACCGCACCGACCAGCCCGCCTACATCTATTGGGGCGGAGACGACGGGTTTCGACCGGAGAATCGCACCGACTTGCCCGCCCTGCTGGCCGGTGGCCTGGCAGTGGAGGACCTCAACGGAGACGGGCTGCCCGATGTCGCCCTGGCCAACCACGGCAGCGAGAGGGGAGAGACCAGCGGGTTTCGGCAGCACCTGGAATCCTACATCTACTGGGGCAACCTGAACGGTTTCAACACCGCGCGCCGCACTTCCCTTCCCACCATCAGCGCCACCGACGCGGCCTCGGCCGACTTCAACGGTGACGGACACGCCGACCTGGCCTTCCTGAACCACAACAGCCAGGAACAGAGCCTCTATCTCTATTGGGGAGACGGCAAGGGAGGGTTCGGCAAACACCGCCGTCAAGTGCTGAGCAGCGCCGATCTGCAAGTGGGCGAGAGACCTCGCGGCCGGGAAGGCTCCCGCCTGGGAATGAAGACGCTGCTGGCGTCCCGCATCGATCCTGACCCAATCTCCGACCTGGTGGTGGCCGGCTCCGAAAAAGCCATCGTCTTTTACGGCTCGACCAGCGGTCTGTCTCCCGAATCAACCGTGACTCTGCCGGCCAACGACTGCCTGGGTATGCAGGCCGCCGATTTGAACCGGGACGGGCGGATCGACCTGGTTCTGGCCAACTCCGGGGGGCAGGCCGATCCCCTTGTCGACTCGACCGTCTACTGGGGGACTCCGGACGGGTTCGACCCGAAACGGCGCACCGATCTGCCCACCCAGGGAGCCGCCACCGTTCAAGCCGCCGATCTCAATGGAGACGGCGTGCTGGATCTCCTGTTCGGCAACTCTCGAGGCTCCGACAGCACCGATGTGCCCAGCTACATCTATTGGGGACGGCCCGACGGCTTTGCGGCCCACCGGCGGACGGAGCTCACCGGCTTCGGCACCATCAGCAGCGGCGTGGCCGACTTCAACCGGGACGACCACCCCGATATTCTGCTGGTCTCCCACCACAGCGGCACCGGCGTGCTGCCCACGGCCATCTTCTGGGGGCGCCCCGACCACTATTACTCCAGCGCCGCCAGCACCCTGATCGAGCCGGGCGCCAACATGGAGTACAGCATCGCCGACCTGGACGACGACGACTATCCCGACCTGGTCGTCAATCGGGACCAGACCAGCGTGGTTCTGTGGGGCTCGTCCGAAGGTTTCACCGAAGAAACCAAGCTGCCCGTTACCAGGCCCATCGCCACCAGCGTGGCCGATCTGAATCGGGATGGCTTCCTCGACATCCTGGTGGCCATGACGGCCAATCCGGGAGAAACGGCAAGAGGGGCCATCGTCTGGGGGACTGCCGGCCGCTTCCAGGACCCCGAAGTCAGTCGCTGGGACCTGGATGGGCCGGCCATCGAGAGCACGGCCATCGCCGACCTGAACAAGGACGGCTTCCTCGACCTCATCTATCCCGAGGCGGGAACGGAAATTTCCGAAATCTTCTGGGGGAGCGCCGAGGGATACCGTCCCGACAACGTGCTGGCCATCAAGGCCAACGGCACCCCCCATGCGGTGCCGGCCGACCTGGACAATGACGGCTGGCTGGACCTGGTCTTCGCCAGCGGGTTCTCCCAAAAGAAAAATACGGTCCACGTCGACACCCTGATCTACTGGGGCGGGCCCCAGGGCTTCTCCGAGGATTCCCGCACCGGAGTGGAAGGGTTTACCACGCTGGACGCCACCGTGGCCGACTTCAATCGGGACGGCCACCTGGACATCGCCACCACCAACTATCGCTCCGATACGACCCGGGAACTGCCGGCATTCATTTACTGGGGGGGCGCCGGACGGGACTTCAGCGAGAAGCGCCGGACGCTGCTGGAAGCCCATTCCTCCTCGGCCATCGACGCGCTGGACCTCAACCGGGACGGCTGGGTGGACCTGGTGGTCTCCAACCACCAGAAACACTTCGACCACGCCGCCGGCACCAACATCTATTGGGGCGGACCCAAGGGGTTCTCCAGCCAGCGGCGGCACCATATTCCCACGGTCGGCGTGCACCTGGACGCCATGGTGGACGCGGGAAGCGTTTACGATCGGCGCTACCAGTGGGACTACACCTCGGCGCCGGTCCAGGCTCCCGAGGGAGCCGCCTTTGCCGCCCTCCACTGGAAGGCGGAAACCCGCTGGGGGACCGGGGTCAAGTTTCAGATCCGTTCGGCCGGCACCGAAGAGGGGCTTGGAAACGCCGCATGGAAGGGGCCTTCGGGAAAAGATTCCTTCTACGAGCAATCCGGAACCGCCCTCTCCGGGCTGGCCAAGGGCCACGACTGGCTGCAGTACCGGGCGGTCCTGACCTCTCCGGACGGCGGCAACTCGGCCATCCTGACCGAGATCGCCATCCAGTGCGAGCGCTGATTCCGGCGGTATTGGAATGGCTCGTGCAGCGCACTGCGGATGGTATCCGGTTCCGGCCGGCCGTAACTGTTACAGGAGCTTCTTGCAAAATTCGCAGCAGGACTGGTCAACTTGCCAGCAGACCTGAGGTTCTGCCTTTTTCAATATCGGGTGCGGACTGGTAAAAGAGGCTTTCTAACCACAAAAAGCACAAGAGTCACAAATTGTGTTTTTGTGCCTTTTGTGGCCATTCCCGGTAAAGGTCACGCTGCCAGATTTTGCAAACGGCTCACAAGGCATTCCGATCCAACTTGGGAAAGGGAAACGAGGACCAGAGATGAAACGCAGACACTTCCTGCAAACCATGGGGAGCCTGGCGCCCGGCACGCTGGCCGTGCCTCTGGCGGCGGCTTCCACCCCCGAACACCACGGCAAGCATGAGCCGGCATCCGACCGGGAACCCAAGGTCTTCCTGTTCGACGACGGGCGTCACGCCGGAGGCCTCTACCAGATGGAACCTCCCTTTACCCCGGAGCCTCATGCCTACACCGTGGACCAGATGGCATCCAGCGGGGTGGACACCCTGGTCTACTTCGCCGGAGTCGAGGGCGGCACCATGCTCTATGACAGCAAGGTGGCCGATATGTGGGGCTCCGTGGTCAAGAAATGGACCCATTACGTCTGGTACCGGGCCGGGAGGATCCTGCGCCAGATGGTCGACGATGGCCTCGACCCCATGAAAATCCTCTGCGACCGCTGTCACGAGACCGGCATCCTGATGCTGGCCAGCGCCTGGGTGAGCCTGCACGGGGGCACACGGGCGGAGCAGGAGGGCCTGGGGCGCTGGTCGGCCTTTGCCATGGACAATCCCCAGTTTCACGTGGGTCCCGACCCCGACCCGAGAGCCGAGGGCATGCCCACCAGCCGCTTCAGCTTCATGCATGCCGAAGTTCGGCAAGAGCGGTTTCGTGTCTTCGAGGAACTGCTTTCCCGCTATGAGACCGACGGCATCGAGCTCAACCTGACTTCCAATCCACCCTTCTGCCGCTTCGACCAGGCCGGCCAACTGGCCCCCATCATGACCCAGTGGATCCGGGACCTGCGCCGGGTGGCCGACAAGGCCCAAGAGGCCCAGGGGCGTCGCAAGCGCATTTACGCCCGGGTGCCGGCCCACCCCGACTCTTGGAAGACCATCGGATACGAAGTTCCCGGATGGGTCTCGGAAGAGCTGGTGGACGGCCTGTTCTGCGTCAGCAGCCATGGCGAGGACGAGACCATGGACCAGGACCTGGACCTCAAGCCGGTGGTCGAGTTGACCCGGGGCACCGGCTGCCGCGTGCTCTACGCCTTCCACAACACCCTGGGGAGGCAGTTGGCCCGCTACTCCACCCCCACCATGATCTGGGCGGCCGCCGCCAACACCTATGCCCAGGGCGCTGACGGCTTCGGTATCGGCGACCACCACT
>JAPVWS010000491.1 GCA_027493295.1 Candidatus Versatilivorator vitaminiformans
TCGACCGAAGAAGGCGGCCAGGCCCCAGAACTGGTTTTGGGTCCACAGGTCGTAGGGATGGTTGTGGCACTGGGCGCAATCCATGCGACGCCCGAAGAACACCCGGAACTGCTCGGCCACCACCGTTTCCACGCTGGCGCCGGCCCGAATGAGGTGTTTGGAGGCCCCATCGGCCCCCTGGGCGGCGATCCTCTCCTGGGCGACCAGGTCGTAGGGCTTGTTGGAGGCCAGGCTCTGACGTATCCACTCCCAGTAGTCGTAGGCGGAAAGCCGCACCCGGAAGAGATCCGACCAGCGAAAGGTCCAGTAGTCAACGTATTCGACGGAATCGAGCAGGACTTCCACCAGCTTCTCCCGCTTTTGGGGGTCCCGGCTGGCCAGAAACTCCCGCACCCGCTCGGGAGGAGGCAGCGTCCCCGTCACATCCAGGCAGACCCGACGCAAGAATTCGGCATCGTCAGCCGGCGGGGAGGGAAGGATGTGGAAGCGCTCCAGCTTGTCGAAGACTTCCTCATCGATCAGATTGTTGTGCGCCACTCCAGGGAAGTAGTCCAGCGTCCGGCGGATCACGCCGAAGCGGGCATGGCCCACCTTGCCTGCCGCCCGAACCAGGACCACGGCTTCACCGACGCGCCTACCCTGCACCCGGCCGCCGGAACTCACCTCCAACACCTCTCGATCCAGAGATTCAAAGCGAACCTGCTCGGTAAGGTCTTGGCTGCGGCCGTCGGAAAAATAAGCCGTAACCAGCATCTGGTAGCGGCCGTTCTCAAGCACCACCGCCTCTTCGGGAAACACCTCCAGGCGCTGGATAACCGGGTCCGTCCCGGCGGTCCGGGCGTAGGGAGCACCGGCTCGAATCCAGCTCAAGATCGTCCGGTAGTCCGTGGATCCCTCTTCAAACCGCATTCCGCCGCCATGGGGTTTCCCCATAGTCGGTTTCAGCAGGAGGAGGCTGTTCTCGGGTGATGCGCGGTCGATGCGGGGATTTCGAGGGCCCCGGGGCTGGTCGGTGAGCACCTGGTAGCCGCCGCCTTGGACAATCCAGTCGTAGTCTTCGAGGGGGTGCATGGCATTGGAGGAGAGTCGAAACCCGCCCCGGCCTTTCACGCCCCCGTGACAACTGCTGCCATTGCAACCCTGCCTGGTCAGGATTCGGGCAATGTCGGTGGCGAAGCTGACCGGATCGGTTTTAGCGGACTGGCTGGTCCGCACCGCGGCCAGGGCGCTGCGGCCGCCCAGCGACGCCCTGAGTGTGGCCTCGCCATCGGAAATCGAAACCAGCTTGCCTTCCGGAACGAGGCTGGCGACCTCGGGGTGGGAGATCGAGAGGCTTGCCCGCGCCGTGACCTCCCGCTCCAGGCCGTCAGAGCCCGTTGCCAGGACCAGAACACGCTGGCTGGCACCGGCTCCCGACAGCACCACCTCTTCCGGCACCAGCCGCAAGGAAACGACCCCGGAGGAGGCCTGTCGATCCCCGGCCAAGGCGCGGACCGGACCGAGAACTCCAAGCAAACCGACAGCCAGGCCAAGGGAGCCGGCAATGAGACTCGCCCGGAACGGCCCATTGCGCCTGGCTGACACCGCGATCATCGCCATCGCCTATTCACCCGTCTCTAGTTGACTGACCGTCTTGGGGACAACGGGATTGACCACCGTCAGGAAGACATCCTTCACCGGAATGGGTGGACTTGGCCGCCCCTCCGCCACCACCCGAGCAGCCAATCTCGCCGGATGAGGCTGCAAGGGAGCCGGAGCGTCCCCTTCCACCAACAGCGTCAAGGACACCTCCTGCTTCCGCGGGAAAAACCGGTCCCGGTGGACTTCGTTCCGCGGCCCCTTGGCCTTGCCAGATTTTTCCTCCGGGACGACTGTCGGGAGCACTTGAATTCCCGGGGGCAGATTCTCCAAGTGCAGCGTCACCATCTGGTCCAACCCCTCTTCCCTCTCCAGGGTCAGCTTCAGGGTCTTGGCTTCACCCGGGACCAGGTTGATGTGATCTCCGCCGGCCAGGGTTACGACCCCGATGTGAGGCACCTGCGGCCGAACCAGCACCCGGTAGGTGAATCCGTCCCCTCCTCGGCGGGAGGTCAGGTCCCTGAGCCGCAAAATGTAGTCGCCCCCTTCCTCAAAGGTGTAGATCGTCTTGGACTGGAGAAATTTCTGCCAGTAGGCGGAATTGTTCTCCACGCTTCGATAGATGTTGGAACTGACGGTTTGACCGGAAGCATCCAGCACTTCCAGCCAGGGGCTGAGCTCCGGAAACATCCGGTCCACCGTCTGGATCTCGAAGGCGACTCTCTCCCCTGCCTCCACTGCAAAACGGAAGTGGTCCAGGTCCCCGGGGGCATCGATCCTGCCTTCGAGAATGACCGGAAGGGAAATGACCGAAGCCGACTCCGGTGTCTCATCGGGCTCGGATTCCACCAAGGAAGGATACCCGGCAAGGGGCAACCTCTGACCGCTGGCACCGGCACTGGACCGGCCCGGCATTTTTGCGCCCTCGTCGGCCTGAGCTACGCCAGAATTGCCGGCGAGGTTGCCGGCGCCACGGGCCAGGAGTTGTTGCCGCCTGCCCGGATGGATCTCCCGTCCAAAGCCTCTCTCCCGCCAGTCGAGAAGGGAAACGTCATGTGCTGCACGATAACGGATCCATCGGTCCTGACCCTGCCGTATGGACGAGCCGCCCGTGGTGATCCGCAACTGGTAGTTGTGCCCGGGACCCCCTTTTTGAGCCAGGCTTCCGACGGCCACCAGGTAGCGGCCCGGTTTGCCGAAGCGGTGCCGTAGCCTCGGCTTCAGGATCCCGCCCTCCACCGGTAGAAGAAAGATGGTGGATTCCACGCGGGTTTCCAGGCGCCGGGCCTTGCCCTGGAACCAACCTTGGGAAGGCTGGTAGAGAATCAGTTCGGGATCGCGGAAGTGAATGGGAGAGCCCGACAGAATTCCGCCGGCAACCAGGACCTCCAACTGCAGCTCCTGGTTCTCGAGCACCTCGAAGGCGTAGAAATCCACCTCCCCGTTCCGGCCGATCCTGCCGTTGAGATTGGCCGGCAGCTCCAGCAACTGCGCGCTCTCGGGGGCTTGGTGAGGTTCCGGCTGTTCCTGAACAACCTCCCCGTGGCTGACCACCAACGTCACCGGCCCTGACAGCCCCCAATCGGTGAGGAGTCGGAGGGAGTAAGCGCCCGGCGCGGCATCCCCGGCGATATCGACCTGGAGATACACCTCCTGTCCCGGGGAGTAGGTCTTGCGCGAAAATCTGGCCTTTTCGAGCTTGATCTCCTTGACGGCCTTCACTTTGGCGGTCAAGCGATCGCAATCGAACCAGACGGACCGGATCCCCTCCAGATCTTCTCCGCGCACCCGGAATTCCAGGGAGGAGCCCGGCGGACCGCCCATGGGCGTCATGGAGAGCAGTTTCGGATTTCTTTTCCGATTCTCCGGGGTTTCCTTGGCCCAAAGATCCCCGGAGGTCAGAACCAAAATGATGGAGAGCAACCCTGCGACCTGCTTCACGTTGACCTCCTGGCCCGTGTTTTCACTCGGGAGAGCTTTTCTCAGAATTCGCAGCGGAGCAGGTCATCTTGCCGGCAAACCTGAGATTCTGCCTTTTTCAAAATCGGGTGCGACTTGGTCAAGAATACTGACTAACCACAAAAAGCACAAAAGTCACAAGTCGTGTTTTTGTGCCTTTTGCGGCCGTTCCCGGTAAACGTCCCGCTGCCGAATTCGGCAAAAGGCTCCGGAAGTATATATTTTGCCCAACCCTGCACTCCTCCAAACAGGTGAGCTCACCCTGCGAGCGCACCCACGACTACGAATGCAAGGCCTGAGAATGGGATTGGGAAGTAGGAAAGGAACAGGCGGCAGGTGCGGCGACGAAAAAGGCGATCGGCGCA
>JAPVWS010000492.1 GCA_027493295.1 Candidatus Versatilivorator vitaminiformans
CTGACGGTGGTGGTCGGAGGCGGCTATGGCGAAGGCTGGAAGCTGGGCCTGGATGAGCACCGTGAGGTGGTCGCCGCCGCCGTGGCCGGAGCCCGGCAGCAGATGCCGGTGATGGCGGGAGTGATCGGCGGCTACAAGATATCCATCGAGATGGCCGGAAATGCCGAAAAGGCCGGCGCGGATGCGCTGGTGATATTCCCTCCCCGAGGGCAACACTGGCGCGCTGAAAACTACTACGAATTCTACAAGGACATCATCAGTTCGGTCTCCATCGGCGCCGTCGTTCTCCCCAGTGGCCAACACGATTTCTGGCCGGAGGTGCTCATTCGATTGGCCGAGATCCCCAACATGATGGGATTCTTCCCTTCTTTGGGCCCGGATGAGGACTACTACCCCCGGACCGGGGGACAGATTCTGGAGGCCGTCGCCAAGCCCCTGCTGTTCATGGCGGAAAATGAACCGGCCGCCTCCGCTTCATTTTCCCGGGGAAGCCGCGCTTATTCCACGGCGGCGGCCGCGCTGGTTCCCGAGGCCTCCAGGCGCTTCTGGAAGCACGGAGTGGCCGGAGAGACCGCCAAGATGGAGGAGGTGCTGAAAACCGAGGTGGACCCCATTCTCAAGATCCGCGGCTACAAGCCGGGGTACGGCATCAGCGGCATCAAGGTGGCCATGGAAGCCCTGGGTCGGGCCGGGGGGCCTGTACGTCCGCCCGGCACTCAGGTAGATCCTGCTGACCGGGCAGGTATCGCCGAGATCCTGCGGAAGCATCCCGAGACCCGTGGCCTGGTGATCGAGGACTTTGCCTAGCCCGTGTTTCTTCGCAAGCTCTCTCAACGACGATCCTCAGGAATCCTAATCAACTACAGATCCAGGTAAAACCCCTCATGGTAACCAAGACACACGACGAGCTTCGCCGGTTGACCCGGCAGATTCTGGAAGCGGCCGGAGCCGTCAGGGAACAGGCCGAAATCGTGGCCGAGCACCTGGTCCTGGCCAACCTGCGTGGGGTGGACTCCCATGGCGTCTGGCACATCGAGGGCTATGTGCGGGCCATCCGGGACGGACACATCCGCGTCGCGGCGCAGCCGAAGATCGCCCGGGAATCCCCGGCCAGCGCCCTGGTCCAGGGGGATTGGGCCTTCGGACACGTGGTGGGGCGTTTCGCCATGCAGACGGCCATTGAAAAGGCAGGGGAGCAGGGCGTGGCGGTTGTGTCACTGGTGCAGACCCACCACATCGGCCGACTGGGTCACTACGCGGAAATGGCCGCGGCCCAGGACATGGTTTCCATGGTGTGGGCCGGAGGCCAGGGAGCCGAGAAACCGGCGGCGGTTCCCTATGGCGGCCGCAAGGCGCTTTTCCACACCAACCCCATCGCCATGGGCTTGCCCGCGGGAAGCCAGGCCCCCGTCATCATCGATTTAGCCACTTCCACCACCGCCGGCGTCAAAGTAGTCAACGCCTTCAACCGCAATCAGCAGCTTCCCCCCGATTCGGTTGTGGACAAGGACGGGAATCCCACCACCGACCCTCGCAAGTTCATGGATGGCGGCGCCCACCTGCCGTTCGGCGGCCACAAGGGATATGCCCTGATGCTGTTCACCGAGATGCTGGGCAGAACCTTCAGCGGGGCCGACGACGGAGCCGAGCTCGACTATTCCGATCCCCTCTTTCGACGCCACGGCACCACCCTGATCGTCTTCCGGGCCGACCTGTTCCAGCCGCTGTCCCAATACAGCCGGCGCGCCGACGAGCTGGCCCGTCGAGCCCTGGCCATTCCACCCGCCCCCGGCTTCAAGGAAGTCCTGCTGCCCGGGGTGCCCGAGGACCGAACCCAGCAGGTCCGCCAACTCGACGGCATTCCCATCGCCGACGACATCTGGGAGACCATCGTCCAGGCGGCATCCTCGGTGGGCGTCCAGGCCTGAGTCTGAGGAGAAAGCAATGGCGATGTTGAACCCGGCGCATCCCGGTGAAACCATCAGAATGGCTATTGAGGAAACCGGCTGGAGCGTCACCACGGCTGCAAAGCGGCTCGGTGTTTCGAGAAACACCCTGCATCGGCTCTTGGCCGGAACCGGAAGAATCAACCCCCGGCTGGCGTTGGCGTTGGAGCGTGTCGGCTGGTCGGAGGCCGACTTCTGGATGCGCCGGCAAGCAGGCTACGACCTGGCGCAAGAGAGGCGCAAGCAAGCGGCGGCCTGAGCTGAGGCTCACTTCATGGACCCACCCCCGAACTGGCCTGCTTAACCTCATCTCAAGAGGCCAAGCCTTCCCAAGAGCGGAATGGTGAACCCACCCCCGCACTCCGCGCAGGAGCGCAGCTCCTCCCGAGAGGGGAATTGGCTGAATCAGCTCCTCAGAGGGTATTGGCAGGATGACAGGGTGACATGAACCCAGGCCAACTGCTTGAAGCCATTTCTTCGGTTGAAGGTCCGGCATCCCACGCGGCCCTTCAATCGGAAATCGTGGGTTATGCCGATTGGATAATTCGAAAAGTTCGATATATGATTTGCATAAGAAAAACTTATGGTTCGTGAATAGTGCTCGCCAACCCGGTCTGAATACCTGGAAATCGGGTATGGAGCCCCTTCCACTGCGATATGAACCTCGACCAGATTCGCAACTTCCATGCCGTGGCGGTCCACCGGAGCTTTACCATGGCTGCCGAAAAGCTCTTCCGCACCCAGCCGGCAATCAGTACCCAAGTCCGAATGCTGGAAGAAGAGTTGGGAGCCAGGCTCTTCGATCGCATCGGCAAGAAGGTTTTCCTGACCCGGGCGGGCGACGTGCTGTTCGACTACGCCGAGAGGTTGCTGAATCTGCACGATGAAGCCAAGCTGGCGGTCACCGAGGTGAACAACGTTCCCAAGGGGAAAATACTGATTGGCGCCAACGAGTCCACCTGCCTCTACGTGCTGCCCCAGATCTTCGCGCTCTTCAAGGAGAAATACCCGGAAGTTCAAATCAGCATCTACCGCAACTTTTCAAAGAAGGTTCTGGACAAGGTGCGCGGAAACCAGTTGGACTTTGGAATCGTCACCCTGCCCGTTCCGGAACAGGAACTGAACATCCTGCCTATCGCCGAGGACGCATTGTGGCTGATTACAAGCCCGGACCACCCGCTGACTCTACAAACCTCGCCCGACCTGGAGGAGGTCGTCTCCTATCCCTTCATTTTCCATACTGCCGGAACCACTCGCGAACGCCTGAGGAAACACTTCGGAAGCCAGTGGGACCGCTTGCACATCTCGATGGAACTCGCCAGCATCGAGACCATCAAGAAATTCGTGTCCATCGGCATGGGCATTTCGATTGTTCCAAAGAGCTACGCTGAAGAGGAGAGCAGGCAGGGAACCCTGTGCCTGTTGCCTCTGAGAAATCTGAATCTGATTCGCAAGCTGGGGATCATCTATCGGAAAAATCGCTATCAATCACGGGCTTGTATCGTCTTTCTCGAGGTCGTGGAGGAATCCATACAAGCCCTGGCAATGGAACGGAGTGGTTAGTGGAGAGTGGAGAGCGATTTAATCAGCGGGTCGGGCATTAACCATTGGTGGCTGCCCTACGATTAATTCCCCATACGAGCTTAACGAGGTCACGAGTAGCCACCTTACTTCCGAAACTATCCACTAATCACTAGCCACTATCCACTAACAAGAGGGTGAACCGGGATGGAGAACGAGAATCGAAACACCAACGATGAGGCTCCCCAGCCTCCTTCCGAGGGGGAGCCGGAAGGTTTTCGAGTCGAGATGGTCGTACCTTCCAGAAAGCGAACCTGGATCCTGGCGGGAGTGGTGATCGCAGCCGTTCTCTTCCTGGTCGGTTCGGTGATCTCCTCTTCCGGGGTGATGGACGCCTGGCTTCCCTGGACGCAGGAATACGCTCAGAGAAAGGTCCCGCCGGTGCCCGACGGGGGCGAACCCATTGCGCTGCTTGAGTTCAACCAGGAACGAGGCGAGAACACCATTACGGTGACGGGGAAAGTCCTGAACCGAACTGAAGGGAACCTCGACAATCTCATTGCCACCTTGACCCTGATCACCTCTCTCGAGTTGCCCGTGGAAGAGGATGTGCCGTTGACTCCCCAGAGCCTGGAAGCCGGCTTGGAGGGAACGTTCGAGTGGGTGAGACCGCTGTCCGGGGAGGCCGGCGGGATCAAGCTCAAGTTCAAGCTGGCCAGCGGAGCCGTCATTCAGCACCGGGACAGCCGTTACGAGCAAACAGGGGAAACGCCGGGAGAAGCGCCCGAAGAGGCACCGGTGGATTTGACCGGGGAGGCACCCACCCGGTAGATTTCGTTTGGCCGGCGGGGATTCGTTTGCATATATTGATGCCCCGGCTGCCGAGCAAACGGCTCACCATCGGAAACCGATCGACCTCGAAACGACCCGCATTGAGCCGTGACCAAACAGGATGAATACTGTTAACGGAACAGGAATTCGCAGGACATTACTGGCGGCGCATCGACGCGTCAGGGAATGGCGCATGGTTGCCAAAGCCCTGCTTTCCACCAGGCATCCGGTGCTGGCCCACCTCATCCCCATCCGCCGCTGCAACCTTTCCTGCACCTATTGCAATGAGTTCGACAAGGTCTCGGCGCCGGTGCCCATCGAGGAAATGCTGCGGCGGGTCGACCATTTGGCCCGCCTCGGCACCACCGTGATCACGATCAGCGGAGGGGAACCGATGTTGCACCCCGAGCTGGACGCCGTAGTGAAGCGGATACGGCTGCGAAAAATGATGGCGGGGCTGATAACCAACGGTTATCTGCTCAGTGTCAAGCGCATCCAACAGCTCAACCAGGCGGGCCTGGAGCATCTACAGATCAGCATCGACAACGTCAACCCGGACGATGTCTCCAAGAAGAGCCTCAAGGTTCTGGACCGGAAGCTGGTGATGCTGGCCGAGTACGCCGACTTCGCCGTCAACATCAACTCGGTCATCGGATCCGGCATCCGCTTCCCCGAGGACGCCTTGCAGGTGGCCCGCCGGGCTGTCTCCCTGGGCTTCTCCAGCACCCTGGGCATCATTCACGATGGGGACGGCCAGCTGCGAGCCCTGAACGTGAGAGAACGATCCGTCTATCGTGAGATCCAGAAGCTTGGCAAAAGGTCCTTCGCGCGCTTCAACAGGTTTCAGGAGAACATCTCTCTGGGGAAACCCAACCAGTGGCGCTGCCGAGCCGGCGGCCGGTACCTCTACGTCTGCGAGGATGGCCTGGTTCACTACTGCTCGCAGCAACGGGGCTACCCGGCTATTCCGCTGCAGGACTACACCCGAGAACACATCCGCCGGGAATTCAGCCTCCGCAAGACCTGCGCCCCTTACTGCACGGTCTCCTGCGTCCAGCAAGTCGGCGTGCTGGACAATTGGCGGTCACCCCAGACCGACGGCAAGCGGGTTGACCCTGCACTCCTCAGCGCGCGGCATGATCGTGGCACAGGACCGTTCTCTCCGTCGGGCACTCGCGACCGAACAGCATAGCGGGCAATGTGTCGCCCGGTTGAGCCATGCGGGTCAAACAGTTGCCCGATGGATCTTTCTCTTCAATGCGTGGATCTGGCGGCGAATTGACTTCAGCCCCGCACGATCCTTGGCCTCCAAGGCCTGGTCCCGCCGTTTCTTGAGTTCCTTGATTTCCAGCTTGATGGCTCGCTTGTCGACGCCCACTACTTCGTGGTGCTCGTGCATTTCGACGCCAAGGGCGTCACAGATCGCCTTCAACAAAGGCTCCTTGGTCATCTGGGTATAGCCCTTGACGGCGTCGTGCTCGATTTCACCGGCAATCTGGCGAAGCTGGGCCACGGTCTTGTGTCTCAGATCGCCGAACGTGTAGGCCATAGCAACTCCTTCTCTCCTCTTGGTTTCGGTCACGGCGTGCCGCTACCGATTTTAGCCCGTATTTCTCACCGGGCTCGAATTGTACATGATGTCTTTGGCAGCCAGTGCGCCTCTCTGTTTTTTCGCGGGGAAATCTGCTAGTCTCATCTCCGCATCGCGCCGGAGGTTTTCCATGTTGGAGGGCAAATTTGGAGTTGTCTTCGGAGTAGCCAACAAGCGCAGCATCGCCTGGAGCATTGCCGAAGCCTGGCACAAGGCCGGGGCCCGGCTGGCCTTGACCTATCAGGGAGAGCGGTTGCAGCGGAACGTCACCCAGTTGGCCGCGCGCTTCGGTGACGAGGCTCCCCTCTACCCTTGCGACGTCACCAGGGATGATGAAATCCAAGACGTTTTCCGTTGTCTCACCCGGGATTTCGGCAAAATCCACCTGGTCCTGCACAGCGTTGCCTTTGCTCCCAGGGAAGCCCTGGAAGGGCGCTTCGTCGATACCACCCGCCAGGCTTTCGCAATGGCTCAGGATGTCAGCGCCTACTCCCTGGTGGGCATAGCCCGGGCTGCCCTTCCCTTGATGCCCCGGAGAACTGGGAAACACGGGGCTCTACCTGGGAAGCGATCTCTCCGCCGGGGTTACCGGCGAGGTGCTTTACGTGGATTGCGGATACAACATCATGGGAATGTGAGGAACTGACCCTCCGGAGTCAGGCTGCGGAAGCGAAGAAACTGCTTCCCTTTTCGGGATCCAGCCTGATCCATTCCGGGACGGCCCAGCCCCTCCCGCTATGCAGCAAAGGAGAATGAGAATGGACAAGTCGAATCGTCGAAGACCGGCGGCCTTGGGAAAGACCCGCTCCGAGCCCGGCAACGAAACCAATCGCGCCTGTGGGGCCTTGGTAGGACTTTGCCTGCTCCTGTCCGGTTGTGCCGGCGAAAGCGTTTCCAATGCCGGAAATGCTCCGGCTTCGCCCCCGACCGTGGGCGCCGCCGCCCCTGCCTCCGACCGCCAGAAGGTCCTGGGACCCTTCACTCTGGAAGTCCCCCCGGGCTGGGTCGAGCAGACGCCGCGCTCCCGCATGCGGCAAGCCCAATTTGCCCTTCCCAGAGAAGGAGGCGACTCCGAAGATGGTGAGTTGACTGTATTCTATTTCGGCAGGGGACAAGGCGGGTCCACCGACGCAAACATCAGCCGCTGGATCGGACAAGTGGGCCAACCCGACGGTTCCTCTTCCAGAGACAAGGCCAAAATCAGGCAAAGCCAGGTCTCGGGATTCCGGATGACTGAAGTGGACGTGAGCGGAACACTGAAGGCATCCAACATGCCGGGCGCTCCTCAGCGGCCCGCCCGCCAGGGCTATCGGTTGCTGGGAGCCGTTCTGGAAGGCCCGCAGGGACCCTGGTTCTTCAAGTTGGTCGGGCCCGAAAAGACCATCGCCCGCTGGGCCGACAGCTTCCGCGAGTTCATCGCAAGCGCCAAAAGCCAATAGTCTAGCCCGCATTTCTCACCAGGCCGCTGATGGCATGAGGAAGGCGCCCCCAACTCCGGCAACTCGCCGGCAACCCTTGCAGCCCAAGGTCGGTCAGCCGGTGAATGCCGGTTTGGCCCTGCCGGCCAAAAAGAGTAATCCGGGGGATTATGCCTGAGGCGAGGTGGGATTCGAACGAATCAGTTCGTCGAAATGCAGTTCCAGAATATCGCCGATCTGTTGGGAGGTGAACTCCTTGGGTACGACCGAAACCGGAGCCGACTCAACGGCGCTTTGGAACAAGGGGTTCTCTCCGGCCAAGTCCGTGACCACCACAAACACCAGCTTGCGGTCCAGCCTTCGAAGCTCCCGCAGTGTTTCCACGCTATCCATCCCAGGCAGATTAAGGTCCAGGAACACCATGCGGAAAGACTCCCGCCTGGCGGCGTCCAGGGCCCCGGGCCCATCCGGCACGGCCACTGCTGAAATGCCGTGGAGTTGAACGATCCCCTGAAGACTTTCTCTAGCCGCTTTCTCGTCCTCCACGATGAGCACTTTCCCGGGTCCGTTCTTCCAACTGCTCCTGTTCGGCTCGGCCAGTAGCCAACCATCGATCTGGGATTTCTTGAAACGAAGACTGCCCCCCACCTTCAAGGAGGGAATCTTGTTCTGCCGTGCCAGGAGATAGACCGTCTGTTCCTTCAACTTCAGGTACTCGGCTACCTCCTTGACGGTTATCAATGAATTTTCCATTAAGCCTCCTCAACATCCATCAAACTTTGTATTTAAAAGTATAATCTTTATCGATTCAATTTTTCAATTACTACTTAATGATAAAAAATACTGTATTTTCTCCTCGCTACTGGTAGGTCTGAGGCGAACCCGACTCACCACCATCCCTAACCTGTCCGACTCTGACCCTGGCCGGGCGTACCAGCTTGCCGTTCAAGCGATACCCCTTTCGGACCACTTCCAGAATCAGGTTATCCTTTTCCTGCTCCGAAACCTCGGTCACAGCAACCGCCTCGGCCAGTTCGGGATCGTAAGACTCTCCCACCCGGGCCACTTCTTCCAATCCCAACTGGGCCAAAATACCGCCGAACTGAGTGTGGATCAGTTCGACCCCCTTCAGAAACCCCTCGCGGTCGGGGCTCTTCCGGGCGTGCATCAAGGCCCTCTCGAAGTTCTCGAAAATGTCGATGAACTTCTCGACTGTCTCTCCCCGTGCCTGCTGAAGCCGTTTCTCGTACTCGTTTCGAATGCGTTCCCGGGCCTGCCGGTTTTCCGCCTCGGCCTTGTCTCGAAAATCGCGATAAGAAGCGAGAACCTGTTCGACTTTCTTCTCTGCCTCAGCCCGCATCTTCTCCAGTTCCTCCACGTAGGTGGGTTTGAGCGATGCGGAGGACTCCCTTGCCGGCGCACCTTCACCGTCCTGAACCCAAAAGCGTTTGTCGGTGACGCGGATCTTGACTGCCTGGTCCTGGTCCCCGGTTTCGGAAACCCTGGGCGCGTCCTGTTCATTCGTCGGCAACGACTTGGATTTCTTGGACTTCTGCATGAGGGACTGCCTCCTCCCTTGGGATCGTCAGTGTAGGCAAGCGCCCGCCCCGGCGGGGGCACCACCCGAGGGGTAACAGCGGATCGTTAGTGAATATGAACCACGAATGGACACGAAAACCGTTGGACTTCCTTGCCCTTTCGCGATCAGGGAACGTTGTCCGTCAAGCTGATTTGCTGCATCAGGGAACATGAATATTCAGGATGGACAGGATAATCAGGACAAGACCCCTGGCGAACCCCTCTCGAGGCTTCTCCAATCCCTTGGTGGCCCTTCGTCGTCCTTGGTGCGCCTTGGTGGATACCTGTTTTCTCCTCAGGCTTTCTCGGCGACCGCCGCTGGCTGGAAGACCATTGCCTTTCGTTCAGCGTCCGCGTCCACCCGAAGTCGATCGCCTGAATGAACCTCTCCGTTGAGGAGCTTGAGTGCCAGCGGATCCTGGATGAGCCGCTGGATGGCGCGCTTGAGCGGGCGGGCTCCATAGTCGGGATCGTACCCTTCGTTGAAGAGAACCTCCCTGGCCTGCCCGGTGAGGTCCAGGTCGATCTTGCGCTCCGCCAGCCGGGACCTGAGCCGCTCCAGTTGAAGATCCACGATCCGGCTGATTTCCCTGCTTCCCAGGGCATTGAAAACGATGATGTCATCGATGCGGTTCAGAAACTCCGGCTTGAAGGAGGCGCGCAGCACCTCCAAGACTTGAGTGTGGATCTCCTTGGAATCTCGCCCGGTCATCTCCCGAATCGTCGATCCGCCCAGGTTGGAGGTCATGACGATCAGCGTATTCTTGAAGTCTATCGTTCGTCCCTTCCCGTCTGTCAAGCGTCCATCTTCCAGGATCTGAAGCAGCAGATTGAACACCTCCGGGTGGGCTTTCTCGATCTCGTCGAACAGAATCACCGAATAGGGTCTCCGCTTGACGGCCTCGGTCAGGAATCCGCCCTCCTCGTAACCCACGTAGCCTGGGGGGGCGCCAATGAGCCGCGCCACCGAGTGCTTCTCCATGAACTCCGACATGTCCATACGCACCATGGCCTTCTGGTTGTCGAACAGAAACTCGGCCAGGGCTCGCGCCAGCTCCGTCTTGCCCACCCCCGTAGGACCCAGAAAAATGAAGGACCCAATGGGGCGGTCCTGGTCCTGAAGCCCGGCACGGCTCCTGCGAATCGCGTTGGAAACCGAGGCCAGAGCCTTTTCCTGGCCGATGACGCGACAGCCCAGCCTCTCTTCCATGTGAACCAGCTTGCCGACCTCTCCTTCCAGCATCTTGGCAACCGGAATTCCGGTCCATTTGGACACCACCTGGGCAATGTCTTCCTCATCGACCTCTTCCTTGAGCATCCGACTGGACTGCTGCACCTGTTCCAGCTTCCGGTTGGCCGCATCCAGTTCCTTTTGCAGATCGACCAGAGATCCGTAGCGGATTTCCGCGACCCTGCCCAGGTCGCCGGCCCGCTCGCGCTTCTGCTCCTCGATTCTCGCCTGCTCGATTCTCTCCTTCAGGTCCCGGATACCGGAGATCAGGACACGCTCGTTCTGCCAGCGGGCCTTCTTCTCGGCCGACGTCTCCTTGAGGTCGGCCAGCTCACGTTCCAGCGAAGCCAGCCGCTCCTTCGAAACCTGGTCCTCTTCCTTCCTGAGGGCTTGTCGTTCGATTTCCAGTTGGCGAATTCGGCGCTCCACTTCATCGATCTCGACCGGCAAGGAGTCGATCTCCATCCTTAGAGAGGCCGCCGATTCGTCCACAAGGTCGATGGCCTTGTCGGGCAGGAAGCGGTCGCTGATATAGCGGTCGGAGAGGGTCGCCGCGGCCACGATGGCCGAATCCTTGATCCGGACTCCATGGTGGACTTCATAGCGTTCCTTGAGGCCACGCAAAATCCCAATGGTGTCGGCGACGGTGGGTTCCCCCACGAACACTTGCTGAAACCGGCGCTCCAGGGCGGTGTCCCTTTCGATAGTTTTCTTGTATTCGTTCAGCGTGGTGGCGCCGATGCAGCGCAGCTCCCCCCGGGCCAGGGCAGGCTTCAGCATGTTGGAGGCGTCCACGGCCCCCTCGGCGGCGCCGGCTCCGACCAGCGTGTGCAGTTCATCGATAAACAGGACTACCTGCCCCTCGGCTTGGGTCACCTCCCGCAGCAGCGCCTTCAACCGATCCTCAAACTCGCCCCGATACTTGGCGCCGGCAACCATGGCGCCCAGATCCAGGGCCACCAGTCGCTTGTGCTTCAGGCTCTCCGGAACGTCCCCGGAGACGATGCGCTGAGCCAAACCTTCTACAATGGCCGTCTTGCCCACCCCCGGCTCACCCATCAGTACAGGATTGTTCTTGGTCCGCCGGGACAGGACCTGAATCACCCGGCGGACTTCTTCGTCCCTGCCGATGACCGGATCCAGCTTGCCTTTTCTGGCCAGGTCGGTGAGATCGCGAGCATAGCGCTGCAGCGTCTGGTACTTGTCCTCGGGATTGGCATCGGTGACCCGCTGTGAACCGCGAACATCCACCAGTGCCCGCAGGACATTGTCGGGATTGACACCCTGGGCAGCCAAGATCCGTTGAGCCTCCGCTCCCTTGGTCTCGGCCAGGGCCAGCAGCAGGTGCTCGGTGCTGACATACTCGTCCTTGAGACGGTCGGCATGGCGAAAGGCGGCTTCCAGGACGGCGTTCAGCACCCCGGAAATCGGCCGGTTGCCAATGCCCTGTACCTTGGGCAGCCTGGCCAGGGATTTCTCGATCTCCCCGGACAGCACCTCCCGGCCAACCCCCAACTTGCTCAGGACTGGAGGAATGACGCCTTCAGCCTGTTCCAGGAGTACTCGCAACAGGTGCTCGGGTTCGATTTGCGGATGGGAATGCTCACTGGCGAGCCGTTCCGATTCCACCAGGGCTTCCTGGGCCTTCAGTGTCAGCTTGTCATGGCGCATGGTTCTCTTCCCCTTGCGAGTTTCCGTACGGGGAATAAATAAGATTTGCTCAGCTACTTGTCAAAAAGGATCCACCGTACAGGAACCGCTACTACCCGGACCTTCCGTCTGCCGGCGAATCCCTTCAGGAGGTCACTTTGAAATCGCCAGGAAGCAAGGGTCAACGCCGGAGAATCAGGCGTGCCAATCAACAGGGAATTGCTTGGAGCGACCGATTGCGAAGGCCTCCGGCAATCGGGAAACTGCGAGGGTACTTCTCTTCCTACTCCTCGACTTTGGCCTCATCGATCAGCATGATCGGGATGTCATCCCTGACGGGAAAGACCCGTTTGCACCGTAGACATTTCAGGCCGTCGCCGTTGGGTGTCGGACGGACCGATTCCTTGCAGAGGGGACAGACCAGAATTTCCAGGAGCTCGGGGCTAAGGGGCATGGATTGCTTCTCCTGCAGCTACCCGGTCGGGCAGGCCCGAAAGTTTGTGGAGCCCCCCTCGTCCAGGCCAAGCCAGGCCGGGGCCAGTTGGCTTGGCGACCGCCATCCCGGCAGGGGACGATGCCGGCGTCACCGCTAGTCGCTCTTCTCCAGGAGGTCTTCGACCTTGAAATCGAGGTCCTCGAGAACCTTCTTGTCCACCTTGTACAGGGTCGGGTCGGCGGTGGCTTTGCCGAAAACGACCTCATCTTCCGTCTTCCCCAATACCACTTCGATCACCCGATCGTCCTTTCTCACCACCTTGACCTCGGCCGAAGGTTCACTGAAGCCATACTTGGGGTCATCCAGATTGGCCCGGTCGACGATCTCCTTCCCCTCCAGATCCTCCAACGGCCAGAAGAGCTTGTACTCCAGGACCGATTCCTCCTCATGACCGGCCGGGGACTGCAACCGCCATTGGTCTTCGCTGTCCCTGGAGAACTGGAACTCCCTGTCGGGCAGCTTAACTTCGACCCGTTTCACCTCATCTCGCTCAAAGCGGGCCATCTTCCGATCGCGGAGCTTGGACAGGTCCAGCTTCAACTTCTCCACCAGGTCTTCCTTGATCTTGAAGACATCCCCCACGGAATCATCCTTGGCGTAGAATTGGGCGCCGACCTGCTTGCCGACCAGCAGTGTTTTTCTGGCCCGATTGTCCCCCAAATAGAGATCAACGCGGGAGGATGGCGCGTTCAGTCCGTAGGTCCGGAGTCCGCCGACTCCCCTTTCCAGAAATTCCTCCACTCGGGCGAACTCCAGGTCACTGAGGAGGGACCTGATCTCGGAGCGGTCGGCCCTGGCCTGAATCGGCTCCTGGATAGACCAATCGTTCCCTTGCTTCTGCAAGCGATAGGTCTTGCGCCTGGCCCGGATCCGGACTTCACGGACCTGTTCCCTGTCAAAATCCAGCACCGACTTGTCCCTGAAATCGAACAACTCCTTGTCGACAGTGGTATGGAGCAACGTGGGCAATACCAGCACCTTGCCCAGGTCCGGAATCCTGCCGAAAACCGAGGCCTGGTTGAAGTCCTTGTCTCCAAGCTCCAGATCCAGCCTGCGGCCATCCTCCAAATCCAAGGTGATTTTCAGATTGGGATCTTCCAGGCCATAGTCTTTCCAGTCCACCGAATCCGGCTCCAGAGATCTCTCCACCTGGGTGGAACTCAACTCGGAAGCCAGCCCATCCACCGCCGCCTCGTCGGCCTCGGCTTCGATCGGAGCAACCAGCTTCCAGCCGCCGTTCTCCTTTTTCAGGACGATGGAACCGTCGCCGCGTACCAGGGAGATGGAAATCACCTCCTCCTTTTCGAACTGGAAGAGCTTCTTGGCCTCTTCGGCGGCCTCTTCGCGTCTTTTCCCGCCCTCGATCTCATAGAAGTAGACGAAGGCCCCCAAGCCGACGAAGAGAACAGCCACGATGCCCAGGTTTCTCCAGATCATGACTTGCGCCTCCTTGACCAAACCAGGACACCCAGGCCCAGTGCCGCTCCCGGCAACAAGACCATCGTCACCCAGAACAGCGTCCTGGAGTCGGCAGCAGTCATGTGGACACCGCGGTTTTCAGAATCCTTGGGTCGAACCGCAATCAGGTCCTCATCCTCGGCCAGCCAGCTCACCGCGTTCAGAAACAGGTCCCCGTTTCGCTGGAGCCGCAGAAAGGCGTTGTTGGCAAAATCGGAATCGCCGATCACCACCACCCGGGATTCCTTGCCGAAGGATCCGTCCTTCTGCGCTTCCTTCTCACCCGAATCATCGCCCCCGTTTTCCTCTTGAGCTCCGTTGGAATCGGCAGCCGCCGAACTCACCGAAAGGGTGCTGACCACCCCGAGGACCACCGGGCCCTCGATATCCACGTCCGGATTGAATTCCGCCGATCCGTCCACCAGGTTCTTTTCTCCCCAGCTTCGCTCCGAGGTGCGAAACAGCTCCCTGGAGGTGAAGGAAGAATCCTCGTGGTCGACCGTCTTCAGCGAGCGAGCCTCAGGGAACACGGTCATGGTATTGTCGAGATCTTCGGTGATGGGGTGCGACTCGTAGGATGTCACCAGAGGAGCCGCGGGGCCCATGCCGAAAAGCTGGCCCAAGCCGCTGGAGTCGACCACGATGTCGTCCTCCACTCCGATCTTCCACTTCTCCAGCAGTTCCTTCAAGCCGGAGTCGAGGTCGGGGTCCAGCAACAGGAGAACTTTCCCCCCGGCGTCGACATATCCATCGATGAGCGCCGTCTCCGTTGGGAGCAAGGCCACGGCCGGACCGGCGATCACCAGGGCGGAGCAGTCTCGGGGGATGTTTCCGGCCTCGGCCAAGTTGATGCTTTGCACCTGGTAGTTCTGGTTCTCGATGGCCTGCTTGGCGGCCGCGTATCCCCCCTCCTCCCGGCTGTTTTCGATGTCAGCCTCGTTGTGTCCCTTGGTGAAGTAGATGACCTTGTCCTGCTCCCGCGTGACCTTCAGGATCGTGTTGGTAATGTCTTCTTCCTGGGCAGCCTCCACGCTCTCCCGCTTCTCTCCCGATACCACCACGATTTCTCCAAAGCGGTTCACCTCGTACTTCCGGGCCAGACCGGGCTCGGCCTGGGGGTCTACCTTGCGGTAGCTGAGGGC
>JAPVWS010000493.1 GCA_027493295.1 Candidatus Versatilivorator vitaminiformans
CGCTTCGTCCCGGGTAGCAGCCGTGCGGAGTTGATTACTGCATCCATTCCCACATTATATGGGGGATGGCAGTGGATTGTAAGGGATGGTGTGAGCGGGTAGGGTCACTGGAATACACAGATAACATACTGACAATAAAGACAGTTATGGACAGTACGGGACGGCGATGAACGACTCTGGAACTTTCAATGCCGCCGCATTCTCGGCTGGGTTGGCGCAGAATCCATACGACCCCGGGTTGACACCCGGGGCTACACGAGGCCGCTGCTTCGCAGCTCTATAAGGATGGCCTGTAGGAAATGTTTCCTCAATTGACCTACGTCAACCGCAGCTTCGCAGCTCTCCCCTAACCGACAACACTGCTGCAGGATAGGACTTTTCGAAATATTTTCCTCGTCTGCCCGCCAAGGACTCGAGACTGGCTGCCGCCCCCCCGGGAGCGCATGTCAGCAAAGCCTTGCCGGCGTTGTCAGTCGCCGCCGGCGGCGGCGTCCGGCACTACCGAGAGGTCCACGCGGCGGCGGAAGCGGTCGATGCGGTCGACGCACACTTTCAAGCGTTGTCCCAGCCGGAAGACCGTGCCGAACTGACGCCCCACCAGGGACAGGGGGCGGGTTCGGAGCCGGTAGTCGTCGGTTTCCAGGGTCTCGATTCTCACAAAGCCTTCCACGAACAGTTCGTCCAGTTCGACCACCATCCCCTCCCGGGTCAGGTGAATGACCGTCCCTTCGAATTCCTCCCCCAGCTTGCCGGCCATGAACTCGAGCTTCTTCAGCTCGATGAGTTCCCGTTCGGCCTCGTCGGCTCGCCGCTCGGCGTCGCTGGACTGGAGAGCCATGCCTTCCAGGGCGGGGGGATCGTAGAGACGGCGGGTATCCGGCGGAACGGCAGAGCCCCCGGCATCCCCCTGGCCGTCCTGCTGCAGCCGATGCTTCAGGATGCGGTGGACGATCAGGTCGGGGTAGCGCCGGATGGGTGAGGTGAAGTGGGTGTAGCACTCCGAAGCCAGCCCGAAATGCCCCCGGTTTCGAGGGGAATAGCAGGCCTGCTTCATGGACCTCAGCATCAGGTAGGACAGGATCCGTTCTTCCGGCCTGCCCAGGATCCGGTTCACCAGCTTCTGGTAGTCGCGCGGGGTTACCTTGACGTTGAGGCCGCGCAGCTCCCTCAGGTCCCTGCCCCGGTCTCCGGACCCCCGGCCTCTGAAACGGGCGCGGTCCCTCACCCGGGGCACGGCGGCGCTGTCGCCGGTGGGCGCACCCAACTGGTAGCCGAAGCTCATGGCGATCCGGTTGAACTCCAGCACCTTCATGGGATCGGGAGCTTCGTGGACGCGGTAGAGGAATGGAAGGCGTTGCCCCTTGAGGTGGCCGGCGGTGACTTCGTTGGCCAGCAGCATGAACTCCTCGATGATGCGATGGGCAATGTTGCGCTCCGACTGCAGGATGTCGGTCAGGGTGCCCGACTCGTCCAGGGTCAGCTCGGCTTCGGGAAGATCGAAGTCGATGGAGCCTCGCTGCTGCCGCTTCCCGTGAAGCCGCAGGGCCAGCTCGCGCATCCGCTCGAACTGCGGGACCAGGGCGGCGTAACGGGCGCACTCCGACGGGTCCCGGTCCAGCAGGATCCTGGCCACCGCATTGTAGGTCATCCGTTCCCGGCTGCGGATCACCCCTTCATGGAAGCGATAGTCGCGCACCTCTCCGGCATCGTCGACCTCCATCACCACCGACAGGGTGAGTCGATCTTCCCCGGGCTTCAGGCTGCAGATCCCGTTGGACAGATCTTCGGGCAGCATGGGGATGGCCCGGTCGGGGAAATAGACCGAGGTGCCGCGCCGCAGGGCTTCCCGGTCCAGAGCCGAGTCCCTGGCCACGTAGTGGGCCACGTCGGCGATGTGAACCCCCAGCCGGAAGCGGCCGTTCTCCAGCCCTTCCAGATGGACGGCGTCATCGAAGTCCTTGGCGGTTTCGCCGTCGATGGTGACCACCGGCAGTTGGCGGAAATCGGTGCGCCGGGCGGCTTCGGCCGGCGGGACCTGCCAGCTCCGGGATCGGACCTCCTCCAGAACGGAGCGGGGAAACTCCACCGGAATCCGGTGCTTGCGGACCATGATCTCGATGTCCACGCCCAAGTCCCCCGGCGAGCCCAGAACCTCGATCACCCGCCCTCGCAGGGACTGCCCCAGTCCCGAGGGGAACCGCGTTACCTCCACGTGGACGATCTTTCCATCGACCGCCTCCCCTCGATCCCCTTCCCGAATCAGGACGTCCTGCCCGATCCTGAAGTCGTGGGGAATCACCCGGTGGAAGGGCCTGCCTTCCCGGAACTGCCCCACCACCGTGGTATTCCTGCGGCTCAGGATCTTGACGATCCGCCCCTCGGCCCGATTGCTGCCCGGACGCCGATCCAGGCTGGCCAGCACCGAGTCTCCCTGCATGGCCTCACCCAGGTGCCTGGCGGGAATGAACACATCGCCCTCCAGTTTGGTGGGCCGCTTGTCCAGGATGACGAAGCCGTAGCCGTCCCGGTGGACCGTGATCCTGCCGGTCACCAGCGACTGCCTGGACGGAACCGTGTAGCGATTCCCCTTCAACTTGAGCAGTACCCCCGCTTTAACCATGCCGTTCAGCACGTCCCGAACCTCCCGCCGGCTATCCGGGCCCAGGTCCAACTGGCGGCTCAGTTGGCGGAAGCTGCCGATCTGAGACGGCGAAGCCTTGATCAACCGAATCAGGGTCTGTTCCAGCGGTTCCATGTCGGGATTCTCGACCAGTGTGGCTATCAGGCCCCCGGACGACTCCATGCGGCAGGCGGTTCTAGTCGGCTGAAAGCTTGCGTTGGCGGCCTCTTTACAAGGGCCGGACGGCGTGCTAACGTTCAAACCGCCTACCCGAGCGGAAGTGGCGGAATTGGCAGACGCGCTAGATTCAGGTTCTAGTGGCCGCAAGGTCGTGGGGGTTCAAGTCCCCCCTTCCGCACC
>JAPVWS010000494.1 GCA_027493295.1 Candidatus Versatilivorator vitaminiformans
GATCATACGAGTGTGAAACAACGAATCTTCATAGCCTGTCGGGAACAAGGACCCTGATCCGTTGGCACGGTTCACTACCTAATGAACATGGATGCACAGGATGCACAGGATTAACCCGACGAGAGCTTCCTGCGCGAGAAGCCAGCTCAGGCGATGGCCCGATGCGGTTGTGCGGATTCCCTGCATTGAAGGCCAGCCGTTTCCTGAAAAGAATCCTGTGCATCCTGTGCATCCATGTAAATCAAAAATCTACTCATGCTTGAGCCGTTTGCAAAATTCGGCAGCGGGGCGTTTACCGGAGATGGCCACAAAAGGCACAAAATCACAATTTGTGCCTTTTGTGGTTAGAAAGCACTCTTCACCAGGTCGCATCCGATATTGAAAAAGGCAGAACCTTCAGATTTCCGGCAAGATTACCTGCCTCGCTGCGAATCTTGCAAAAAGCTCGCTCGACTTTGAACCGGTTTCCAGCCACTAGGCGCCCGCGTTTGTTTCAACAATGCGCAACCAAGTCATCAGGCGCTTGCCCGTTCCCGAAACCGTCGGCTTACCACTCTTCACTCTCCACTCTCCACTCTCCACTCGAAGAGTGGTAATCCCTTGACAGGCAGTCGGGAATTTACCTACCATCCTGCAGTTATCGACGCACCCAAGGGGGGTGAAACAGAGTGGCAGAAGTGAGGGTTCAGGAGGGCGAAAGCCTGGAAAACGCCTTACGGCGCTTCAAACGCAAGGTCCAGACCGAAGACATCATTAAAGAGGTAAAGCGGCACTCCTTTTATCTGAAGCCGGGCGAAAAAAAACGGGTCAAGCAGGCCTTGGCTCGCAAGCGGAGCCGAAAAAAGCAGCGAAGAGACGCCGAGTCGCGCTAACGAAGACAGAACCGATCTCATCACCCATCCGGCGACCCGGTGGGCGACTAAGTCGGGGATTCCGCCTGGACCGCGGTAACCACCGCGGTGTTGACAATGTCCTGGGCCGTGCAGCCCCTGGACAGATCGTTGGCAGGTTTCTTCAACCCCTGCAGCACCGGTCCGACGGCTTGCGCCCCGGCAAGTCGCTCCACCAGCTTGTAGGCGATGTTGCCCGCCTGCAGGTCCGGGAAGATGAGGGTGTTGGCCTGCCCGGCCACCGGGCTTTCCGGCGCTTTCCGGCTACCGATCTCCGCGATCAGGGCCGTATCCACCTGCAGTTCACCGTCCAACTGCAAGCCGGGACAACGCTCTCGGGCAGTGAGGGTCGCCTCCACCACCTTGTCCACCAGAGGGTGGCTGGCGCTTCCCTTGCTGGAAAATGAGAGCATGGCCACCCTGGGTTCCACCCCCAGCAGCGCCCGGGTGTTGTGGGCTGTCGCCGTGGCGATATCCGCCAACTGGGAAGCATCCGGATTGGGCACGACGGCGCAGTCGGCAAAGATCAGGGGCTTCTCTTCCCGGCCGGAACCTCCCGGCAGAAGCATCAGAAAAAAGCTCGAGACCAGGGAACAACCGTCCTGCAGCCCGATGCACCGCAAGGCCGCCCGGACCGTCTCGGCCGTGGTATGGCTTGCCCCTGCCACCGAGCCGTCGGCATCGCCCCAACCCACCATGGCGTTTCCGAAATAGAGGGGATGTTCCAGTTGTCGGGCCGCCTCCTGCCGGGTGACGCCCTTGGACTTCATGCTGTCATGGTAGAGCCCGGCGTAGTGGTTCAACCTTTCCGAGCTCCTGGGGTCGATGATCCCGACCGATTCCAGGTTCAATCCCAGAGCCTTGCCCTTTTCCGCGATGACGCCGGGGTCCCCCAGGAGAGTCAGCCGCATCAACCCCTGGTCCTGAATCCTTGCGGCTGCCGTCAGAGTGCGCTCTTCGGTTCCTTCCGGCAGCACGATATGCTTCCCGGACTTGGCAGCTCTACGGGTCAACTGCTCCAGAACGGATGACTTGGTCAAGGCAATTCCTCCGGCCCGCTTTTCTCGGCGGGTGGCTGGTTACATCCCAATCGAAAATCAGCCATCAGCTGAGCTTTCTGCAAAATTCGCAGCGGGGCAGGTCATCTTGCCAGAAAACCAGAGGTTCTGCCCTTTTTCAATATCGGGTACAACCTGGTGAAAAAGGCTGTCTAACCACAAAAAGCACAAAAGTCACAAATTGTGTTTTTGTGCCTTTTGTGGCCATTCCCGGAAAACGTCCCGCTGCCGAATTTTGCAAAAGGCTTAGTTACTAATCAATTAATGCCTCAGTAGCCCTTTGTATTTCTTCGTGGATATCTCCTTTTGTCTCTTCATCGGTTCCATTCGCGGAAATCTCTTCCCGGGCTCACTTGGTGGAATCCAGGAGCTTCCCGGCCCGCACCGCGGCGGCCTTGAACTCCGGATCGGGACGCAAATGGTGGGCTCGCCGGTAGGAGTCCAGGGCTTGCCGGTAATTTCCGGTCTTTTCCCGACAAAACCCCAGGGCATAGTGGATTTCCGGATTGCCGGGATCTTCTTCAACGGCCTCTTCCAGGGCCACGCTTCCCTCCGGGTATCGGTGCAATCCAATGAGAGCCTGCCCCAGGCTGTAGAAGATCCCCGGATGTTCCCTGTCAAGAGCAATGACCTTGCGAAAGTGTCTCTCGGCATCGGGAAATTCCCTCAAGCCCAAATGAGCCCTGCCTGCCAGGTGGTGTGCCGCCAGGCTGTCCGGACTCAGGGCCAGAGCTTCCCCCGCCAGAGCCACGGCCCTGTCGAAATGGTTTGCCGTTCCTCCTTCACTTGCCGAGAGCCGCAAGCAGACTTCGCCCAGGGACACCAGGACTTGCGGTTGGCTGCGGTCGAGTTCCAGGGAGCGTTCCAATGCCGCCAGGGCTTCCGGAATACGTCCCCGGCTGTACTCCAGGCTGCCCATTTGCGCAAAGAAGGCGGGCTGCTTGCCCGCCAAGGGCTCGGCCCTCTTGAATTCCCGGTGGGCCAGGTCAGCATGGCCCTGCCGCAGCAGAATCGAACCCCGAGAAAAGTGATACTGGAATCTGTGCCGGTCGGTTTGAATGAGCGCCTGTCCCTTGTCGAGCGACTGCAGGGCGTTTTCGTAGTTGCCGCGCCCCGCTTGAACCCGGGCCAGACCCAACTCCGCCTCGAAGTCGGGCTTCAGTTCCAGAGCGCTCTTCAGATAGGTCTCCGCCTGATCATAGTCCCGCAATTGGAAGTAGCTGAGACCCAGAATTCGAAGGATCAGGGCATCCTGGCGATTCTCCCTGACTTCGGCCAGAAGCACCTCCACGGCTCGACGATATTTCCCCTGGTGGTAGTAGCTCAGCCCGACAAGCCAATCAGCGGCTGCGGGAAACGCAACCATCCCGAACACCATCGAGAGGCTCAGGGCACGGGCAATCCACAAGACTGGCCCTCTCCGCGGAAACGGGGGAATCAGGCGTTTCATGGGCACTCGAACACGAATGGCGGGCCGGCGGCAAGGCGAGAATGGCGGGGGGCTACTGTCGCAAGCGCCTGCGCTTGGCGTCGATTCCCAGGCGCTTGACCTTGGAGTTGAGCGTGGAGAGGGGCAATCCGAACCGCTCGGCCGCCTCGGTCTGGCTCCAATTGACACTCTCCAGCATCTGCAGGATCACGTCTCTCTCGAAGGTATCCAGGATATCGCAGAGCGGCTTGCCGTCCATGGCAGACATGCCGTTGGTCTTGGGAATCGTTGGAGTCGGCTTGACCTCAAGGGATATCAACTCCCGGGACAGATCGCCCGATGTGCTCAATACGACCGCCCGCTCGACGACATTCTCCAGCTCCCTCACGTTTCCCGGCCAGTGGTATCGCACCAGGAGCCTCATGATCTCGGGAGAAACCGGCCCGAAGGTCTTGTTGTTCTCCTGGCTGAATTTCTTCAAAAAGTGATCGACCAGCAGCGGAATGTCCTCCTTGCGTTCCCGGAGCGGAGGCAGTTGAACGGAAATCACATTCAGGCGGTAAAACAGATCTTCCCTGAAGGTTCCCTGCTCCACCAATGCCTTCAAGTCCACGTTGGTCGCGGCAATGATACGCGCGTCCACCTTGATGGTGTCCACGCCACCCAGGCGCATGAACTCCTTCTCCTGAATCACCCTGAGCAGCTTGGCTTGAGTCTCCAGCCCTACCGATCCGATCTCGTCAAAGAAGATCGACCCCTGGTCCGCCACCTCGAACAGTCCCTTCTTGGAAGCGACAGCGCTGGTAAAGGCGCCCTTGAGGTGCCCGAAGAGCGTGCTCTCCAGCAGGTCCGCGGGAAGACTGCCGCTGTTCACGGTCACAAAGGCCTTCTTGGAGCGGCTGCTGTTGGCATGAATCGCCTTGGCGACAAGCTCTTTCCCGGTGCCGCTCTCCCCTTGAATCAGCACCGTGCTCCGGCTCTGAGCCACCTGGGTAACCAGGTCAAACACCTTCAGCATCTGCTCGCTCTTGCCAACCATGTTGGCGAATCCCGACTGCTGCTTGAGAGCGCGCTTCAGCTCCCGGTTCTCATACTGGAGCTTGCGCTGTTGAATCCCGTTTCGGATATCCAACAGGAGCTTCTCGTTATCCCAGGGCTTGGTGACATAATCCACCGCTCCGGACTTGATGGCTCGCACCGCATTTTCAATGGTGCCGAAAGCGGTGATCATGATGACGGCGGTTTCCGGTGAGGAACGTCCGATCTCCTCCAGGACTTCCAACCCGTTCTTGTCGGGCATCATCACGTCCAGGAGCACCAGGTCGAAGAGGTCGGACTCCAGCTTTTTCAACCCGTCCAGACCACCCTCGGCCAAGGCGACCTTGTAGTTGGCTTCGGACAGCAGAAACTCGAGACTCTCGCGAATCGCAGGTTCGTCGTCGACCACCAGAATGGATCCGGCGTGCTCAGACATGGGCCACCTTCCTGGCGGCAGGAAACTCCACGATGAACCGTGTGCCCTGACCCGGCTTGGAATCCACCATGATGTTTCCCGAGTGCTCCTGAACGATCCCGTAGGTCACCGAAAGCCCCAATCCGGTGCCCCGGCCCATTTCCTTGGTGGTAAAGAAGGGGTCGTAGATCTTCGGCAGGTGCTCCTCGGGGATTCCATTTCCGGTATCCTCAATCTCAATCCGGAATACGGAATCCGGTGTGGATGTCCGGACCAGCAATTCTCCTCCGCCGGGCATGGCGTCCTTGGCATTGATAAACAGATTGAGAAACACCTGCTGCAGCTTTCCGGGGTTGCCGTGGACCCGGACGGTGGTGGAGCCCAGCTCCGTCCTCAGGCGGATCTTGGCTGCCTTGAGTTGATGATCCAACAGGGACAACGTCTCGGAAATAACGCCGTTGACCTCCAGCTCCCGAAAGGCTGTTCCGTCGGTCCGGGAGAAGTTGAGCAGGCGATTGGCAATCTCGGAGGCCCGCTTGGACTGCGCCACGATCTTCCCCATCATCTTCGCCTTGGGATCGTCCTCGCTCAACTGCTTGCCCAGCACCTGGCTGTAGGTGGAGATCACCGCCAGCGGGGTATTGACCTCGTGGGCCACACCGGCAGCCAACAATCCGATCGAGGTCAATTTCTCGGATTGCGCCAGTTGATCTTCCATCTGGACCCGCTCGGTGTTGTCGTCCAGAATGATGATCCGACCGGTGACTCCACGATCCTTGTCCATGAGAGGGGTGACGGTGGCGTCGACCACGCGCAGGTCCCCGCCAAACTTGAGTCGGCACTTGTAGAGCCGGAAGACCTCGGAATGTCCCGAGGGGTCGGGCCCCATTCGCATCCGCATCTCCCGGACCAGGTTTTCGGGAAGCACCTCGGAAACCCGCTTGCCGATAACCTGATCCTTGGGGACCCCCATCAGGGACTCCATCTGAGGGTTCCAACTCTCAATCCGTTCCTCCAGGTCCACGACCACCACCCCGACGCTGATGGATTCGACGATGCTCTCACTGTATTCCTTGAGCTGCCGGAGCTCCTCCGCCTTCTGGTGTACCGAGGAGTACAGCCGGGAATTCTCCAGAGCGATGGCCACGTAGCCGGCGATGGTTTGAAGAAGTTCCACGTCCTCGCTGGTGAGCAAGTCGCCTCGATGGGTTCGCCCCAGTCCCAGGTAGGCAATGGTTTCCCCTTTGGCGACACAGGGAAGATAGTAATGCAGCCCGAGTTGTTCCAGGGCTTCACGATGTTCCGGCCTCTCCCCCATGAGACTCCTGAGGTCCTCGTAGAACAGAAAGCCCTTGGCCAGGGAGGGATTCCGGGGATGCAGATAGCCCAGGTCCAACCCGTGGGGCTCTCGCGGCAGGCCTACCGACTTGGCCAGGCGGAACTGCTGGGAGTGGCCCTCCTCCCCCAGAAAAATGGCCACCTTGTGCACCGAAAGAGTCGTGCTGATCTTCTCGGTCACCGACTCCAGCAGCCGGGAGACATTCACCTCCGAGCCCAGCTTCTTCCCGAACTCGATCAGGGTCTGGCGGTAGTCGTATCGGTCCCGGTAGAAGTACTGGTCCACCTTGGACTGAATCCAGTTGCGCAAGGGGACAAAGGCGAATCCCGCCACAACCACCGAGACCATGGCGTACCAATTGATGGACTGGGCTCCAGCCGCATGGAACACCTGACTGACGATGGCCAGCAGCCCCAGATAGAAACCCACGTTGGCCAACGAGGCCAGCGTCGATGCCATCCCCTTCTTGAAGATGATGTCCACATCCATGAGGCGGAACTTGATGATGGCGTACCCAAAGGTCAACGGGATCAGCACCAGCGGCAGCACCGTGATCTCCATCCAGACCGTGGGAACGACTCCCATCCAGTAGGGAACGGCATAGACCAGGAAGAAGGGCAGGGTTCCGACGACGGTTCCCATCACGATCCACTTCATCTGCTGCCTAAGGATCTGGTTGGTGCTGGCCCAGTAGGTGTGGGCCAGAGCCAACATCCCCAGGACGAACAGACCGGCAAAGTGGAGCATGTGAAGCTGATCCAGCAGAATCCGTGTCCTCAGCGGCGCCTCGACCAGCAACAGGTTGAAAACGAACAACACCTGAATCCCAAGCAGCAGCAGGGCCGGCAGGTAGAGGACAACCCTGAGAGGGGCGTAGCGTTCCAGGAATGACTTGGGATGGGGGAAACTCAGACAGAAGTGGAGAAACAGCGGCGGCAAAAACAGCAGGCAAACGGCGTCCAGCCAATAGACGCCCCAATCGAAAACGTTCAGCTCTCCGGTGTAGGAAAAAGCAAAGACGCCAAAAGAGGCCAAACAGATGGTGTAGAAGTGCAAGGCCCCTTTGGCTTGCCACCTCCGCAGAAAAATAAAGACGCCGATGAGAAGATAAAGGAAGCCAACCGACTCCAGAAACCCTTTCAAGCGCAGATTGGCAGGCTGGGGCGTGATCACCAGGGTGGTCACGTAGCCGGCCCCGGAGCGTGTCAGGGAGTATTGCACTTTCGACCACACTCCCAGTTGATCCAGCTCCTCCGAAACCTGCGTGGCTCGGGTGATCGGCCTGTCGTTGATGGCCACCAGCAGGTCGCCCTTGCGAATGCCGGCCTTGTCCGCGGCCCCTCCGTCCTCCACGATGAAGGCTTCCACGCCGCGAGCGGTCCTGATCCACCCGCTCCCGTCATCCGGCGTGACATGCTGCCGCTTCTGCCGGATATTCTGGATGCCGATCACCGCCAGGCACGCGGTGAGAAGAACGATCAGAGTCGTCTTGAAGCCGAAATTGGCAACCATTGCCTTGCTCTAGGACAACACCGGGGCAGCCCGTCAGAACTTGAGTCGGATGCCACCCCGCAACGACCGGGGGGTTTGGAGGAATTCGGAGTGTCTGGGCTCACCGGCAGCGTCCGTCAAATCGAACCGGTGCTGATCGAAGAGGTTGTGGACATCGAGCTGCGCTTCCAGTTCGCCCGGAATAAACCGTCCCACGTAGGGTATGGACTGAGTCACCATGAGACTCAAGCCGGGAGCGGGACTCTCGAAGTACTCCTGATAGGGATCGATGACGGTGAGCGATACGCCCGAAATGTATCGATAGGTCGCGGCCACTCGTGTCCCGGAGGAATTCGCCTGAGCTTTCAGCCGGGCCACCATCACGTGGTAGTTCCTCGGCGTCAGGCCGAATGCGCCGTGGCCCCACTGCGTCCCTCCTCCAAAGGTATATCCCAGGTCGGAGCGCACGCCGTGACCCAGCCGACGTCCATAGGCGACGCGAACGCCCTTGGCGGAAGCCGGCACGATTCTGCGCGAGCCGGCCGCCGCCCAGGCCCTGCCCGGCGAGAATCGATCCGAATAGACACCCACGGCCAATTGAGTTTCGTTGCCGAACTCATGGTCAACCGTCATTTCCGTATGGGTGGCTTCGGTTTGGCCCAAACGCATCTTGCTCCCGAACGGATGCAGGAAGGGAGATGAAAAAGAAAGCTCTTCTCCGGATTGGGATGGAGCCGTGCGATAGTGCCGCGGCATGGACTTGGTGCGAATGAACGCCACCTGGTAGCCGGGATGGGGCCTCATTCTCAATCCCCAGCGCGGCCGTACCCGTCGAGCCTTCACCGAGGGGTCGGTGGCCTGGAGCTCCACCCCGTAAACCGCCGAGATCACCTCGGAAATGGCCACCTCGTCCTGGAAGTCCAGGTTGAAGAGATTGAGCCGCTGCAGGTGCCCCTTTTCGGATGGAACCTGCCGGTCCAAGTAGGGGAAGCTGCCCAGGCTCACCCGCAACGACGGATTGTGCCCCTTCAGGTTTTTCCACCGGATCAACGAGTCCAGCTCGGTGTAGCCGCTCTCGGAAACCGTTCCGGCCATCAACCATTGGGAGTTCGAATCGAGATCCTTCACGAAGACGAACTCGGTAAAGGCACCGCCCAGGTCCAGCAGGTCCGGATCGGCGGAATAGGCGGTGGAGTAGACGTGAACCGATCCGTGCCATCCCTGGTCGGCCTGAGCCGACGCTCGGGGCGATTCCAGATCGAGCTCCAGGTCGGCACGCTGGCCGGTCCCCTGGAATCGCAAAATCGGCCGGGTGGAAGAAGCCATCCTCAGCACCGAACCGATGTCCTCTTGCGGGGCGGAGGAACGATCGCCCGGCGCCCCCGGGGACAGGGTCTGGAGATAGAGATTCTGCAAGCTGAGGTTCAGGCGCTCCATCTTGCCGGCCACCACCTCGATGCCCGGCTTCAAAATCGGCAGGTAGCTGGCCAGGCTGACGCTGAGAGCGTAGGAACCGGGCAAGAGGTTCCCGATCTCGAACTGACCGAATCCGTCGGTGGTGACTCTTTGAACCACTCGTGGGTTGAAGGCTCCCTGCATTACCGTAACCAGCACGCCTCCAAGCGGTGTTCCCCGCGAGTCCTTGACGAAACCGGAGATGTACCCGTGGTCGTCCTGTGCCGCCGCCTGGGCGTGCAGGGTCCCTCCGACCAGCAGGGCAATCAATAGCACGACAGTTGTGTGACCGATTCGCATCGAGCGTTTCCTCGTTTTCATTCTTCCAAACCCATGACGCTCCGATTTAGTGCACCTCGAAGCGGCCGACCTGGACGACCGAACGGTCCGACAACTTGTCGGTCACCTTGACCTCCAGGTGGTAGTGGCCGGGTTGCAAGGACTTGAGCGATACCTTCCTGGCCAAGGTCATCTGCCGGGAAGCACCCACCAGCTCCTGCTGGTCCTCCTGTAATCGCGCGATTTCCTCTTGATCTTTTCTGAAACGGTACTCTATGGCAGCCGAGGGCCGCTTCGTTTCCTGATCCAGGGTCAAGTTGTAAACCTGGAAGTAGATCCCAAGGCTCTGTTCCCGATTGAACTGCTCACTCACATTGGGATGGACCTTGGTTTCACCGATCACGAACATGCCCCTCCCCACCTGCCGGTCGGGAAGCTTCTCGATGCGGTCGGCCAGGATCAGAGTGCTGGTGGCCAGCCGGTCATCCTGATACTTGGGCACCACGATTCCGATGTACTCCGTTCCCACGTTGCCGCTGTTCAGGTCCTTGAGCACCAACTCCAGCTTGTAGCGGCCGGAACGCAAGGGCACGGCACGCTGATAGCGGGATTTTCCGTCAAGGGTTTTCTTGAACAGGGAGCCGGGAACGTCCTTGACGACCGCATCCTCAAAGACCTGAACCACACGGCCGGTGATGGTGGACACCCTGCCGAAGATGTTGACCTGAGCCCGCTGAACGCCATCCTGGTCCTTGAAGGTCAAATCCTTGTGGAGCAGCTCGATGGTGGTGAGCGTCAGTACGGTATCTTCGGTGATCCTCAGAAAGTCCGTCCGGGAGTTGAAGGGGAGCAGGTTGTAGGAGATCTTGGTGTTTACGACGGCCTCCAGGTCGGTGAACTTGACCTTGGGCGGGCGTTGCAGGGCCGCGTATTGGGAGAGGCGCTCGAACTGATTGTACCGCCGGCTCCGGCCGCCGGGGGATGCCCCCAGAGCCATCCCCGACGGATCGGTGAAACGGTCCGCCTTGCTGGCCATACCCATGCTCTCCATGGTGGTCAGCCCGGCGTTGGGCACATGCAGCAAGGCATCCTTCTCGCTGGGATCCATGGTCAGGCGGTATTCGCCGGTCATGGTGGGGTCGACGAACTCGATCAGCACTTCATTGCCCAGGTCCGGCCCCTCCAGGTGGCGGTAGCGCCAGATTTCGAAGGGGTAGGTGCTGGTGATTCCTCCGCCTTCTTCAATGGGACGAGCGTAGCGGCCGCCGCCCGCATGGGACTCGATTTCGTCGGGAGGACCGAAGGTGATATAGATCCTCCCCCGATCCGTCAACCACCCCGGGGTCCCGGACGAAAATCGCTCATTGGCATAGGCGATGCGCCGGTAATGTTCATCCCTGGCCTCGTTCACGACCGTATCGGGATTAGGATCGCGCCTCAACCAGAACTGTTCGATGAACTGGTACCTTTCATCGTCGGTGGTCAGTTGCCGGAAGGCTTTCTTTTCTTCCTCCGTAATGATGTAACGGGCGTCTTCGCGAATCCACTTCTTGAGATAGCGATCCGAGGTTTCCCGCTTGAGGGATTTCTCCCGCTGCTCTTCACCCTGGGCTGCCTCCCCGGGGAGTCGACCCGCAATCAGAACCGCGACCACCCAGCAGAAGAGGATGAACCGGCTTGGCTTGCACACTCTCACGGACAGTCCTCTCAGTCCACGTGACTCTGGTCGGATTGCGGCATTGGAAAGTGGACTGGAATCTTATTGATTATAGCCCGCAACCGATTGATGTCAATACCATTATGGCCTCGGGTATTGCTCTCCGGCCCGGGTGCGTAATTTGCAATTTTTGGACCGGTATTGCGTTCCCCTAAGGCGCACCTGATTCGCCGCCTTCGCGGCTAGGTTGGCGCGGAACCCATACGACCCCGGGCTGCCGCCTCCGTCCCCGGAAGTACGCCGACTTGGCTGCCAAACGCAAACCGTTGTTGCGTGCGCTTTCTCAGGTGAAGCAGTGCCTTCCCGAACGGGTGCTTTCCATTCGCCGCGTTCGCGGCTGAGTTGGCGCAGAATCGGAACGACCCCGGGCTGCCGCCCGGGGCTACACGAGGACGCAGCTTCGCAGCTCTATAAGGATGGCCTGTAGGGGGCGTCTCGCCGGGTAACCCACGTCAACCGCAGCTTCGCAGCTCTCCTCTAACTCACAACACTGCAAAGAGGAACGTGCTTTTTTCATTGGAATATTACGCCGGTCGACAGCCCGGGGGTTCGAGGAAAGGAATTTTCCAGTAAATTGTCTCCAGGGGCGGGACTGACGGGCGGTCGATCGCCGTGATAGTATGCGGCCGGGACGGCGGAGGAATTCGTGAGAGGTGGTGGATCACCGTCGGTTCCCTGTCGCGGTTCCCGGACAACTCCGAGTCTCCCATCGTTTCCATGACACCCTCGAAGCAAGCCTGCCCGTTGTGCCGGACCCGCAAGGCCAAGCGCTTTTGCCCGGCCAAGCAGGCCCATATCTGCCCGGTCTGTTGCGGGCAAAAGAGGGAGGTGGAGATCGACTGCCCGGCCGACTGTGTCTACCTGCATTCGGGGCGGGAATACGAACGGAGCCGGAGGGCCAGGCTGGGAGACAGAGAGCCGCTGACCGCAAGGTTGTGGGATCGGTCCTTTCAAGCCAGGAACATGGAGTTGCTCACAGGGCTTTGGACAACCATCCACGAGTCGCGCTCCCAGTCTCCGGATCTGGTGGATGGCGATGTGCGGGAGGTCCTGGAACGACTGGCTCGAACCTATCGGACACTGGAGGGAGGCATCTACTACGATCACGTGCCCGAAACGCTTATTCAGAAAGCGCTCTATGGATCGCTGAAATCCCTATTGGACAAGCGCCGCAAACCGGAGGACCTCTCGGCTTCCACCCCCAAGACCGGCGATGTGCTGGATTGCCTCCAAATGACTCTGGAGATGGCCAACCTCTCCGACTCGTCCCGGCCCAGGAGCCGGGAATTCCTGGACCAGCTTGCAACCATGGTGTCGCAATCCGCCAAAGGGCAGACCCCTCCCGAGGACTCCCCCAAAATAGTCCTGCCGTAGGCGGATTTGCGTTCCTGAAGAGCGCCCGTCAATCGAACGACGCCGGCAAGGTTGCGCTGCCCGTGGCTCTGACAGTCACACCCGGGGCGTGGCGTTTACCCCTTCCGGTTCGACTGCGGGCGGAGCCCCTGGGTGGCTGTGGGTTCGGAAATGCAGCTCTTAATGCGCCGCATTCGCGGCTAGGTTTGCGCGGAATTCCAACGACCCCGGGCTTCCACCCGGGGCTACACGAGGCCGCTGCGTTGCAGCTCTATAAGGATGCCTTGTAGGAGACGTCTCGCCGGCCAACCCGCGCCAACCGCAGCTTCGCAGCTCCCCCTTAACCCGCAACACTGCCGGCGGATAGGATTTTTCAACTGATATTCTTCGAGCGTCTGCCCCCCGATTTCGCAATACATCCTTTAAAAGCCCTGCTATCACTCCCCCCTGGAGGGGGACTCGCAAAAGGCCTGCAACAACCTCCTTGCCCAATGCCCGGGCGAGTGCGGGGGACGTCGTCCAATGGGCTGACGCCCACGGCTCGACTGGAATCTCCGGACTGCCACCCGGGGAATAATTCCAATAGACAAGCACGTTTCCGCTTGCAGTGTTGTGGGTTAGGCGGGAGCTGCGAAGCTGCGGTTGACGTGGGTTGCCACGCAAACGCTGGCTACAAGCCATCCTTATAGAGCTGCGAAGCTGCGGCCCAGGGTAGCCCCGGGCGGCAGCCCGGGGTCGTTGGAATTCTGCGCAAACCTAGCCGCGAATGCGGCGAATAGGAAGCACGCCCCCCGATACGCAACGCCTCCAAAAAAGGTAGGGAACGCCACGTTACCTCCCTCCGGCTCGACCGCGGCCAGAATCTCCTATCTGGCGATCTCGCCGATTCCGCCCCCCCACCGGTTCGACAGCGGGCGGAGCCCTTGGGTGGCTGTGGGTTCGGAAACGCAGCTCTTGATGCGCCGCATTCGCGGCTGGGTTTGCGCGGAATTCCAACGACCCCGGGCTGCCGCCCGGGGCTACCCTGGGCCGCAGCTTCGCTGCTCGATAAGGAAGACTTGTTGCTGGCGTTTCCACGGGCAACCCACGCCAGCCGCAGCTTCGCAGCTCCCCCCTAACCCACAACACTGCCGGCGGATAGGATTTTCAACTGATTATCTTCGAGCGTCTGCCCCCTGATTTCGCCATTCATCCTTTAAAAGCCTGATATCACTCCCCCCTGGAGGGGGAATCGCAGAGGCCTGCAACAACCTCCTTGCCCAATGCCCGGGCGGGACTAGGAGACGTTCTCCAATGGGCTGACTCCCAAGGCTCGACTGGAATCTCCGGACTGCCACCCGGGGAACTATTCCAATAGACAAGCACGTTTCCACTTGCAGTGTTGTGGGTTAGGGGGGAGCTGCGAAGCTGCGGTTGGCGTGGGTTGCCACGCAAACACTGGCTACAAGCCATCCTTATAGAGCTGCAACGCAGCGGCCTCGTGTAGCCCCGGGCGGCAGCCCGGGGTCGTATGGGTTCTGCGCCAACCCAGCCGCGAATGCGGCGAATAG
>JAPVWS010000495.1 GCA_027493295.1 Candidatus Versatilivorator vitaminiformans
CCCTCGCTGCTCAGCGGGTGGTTGCTCGAGTTGTGGGGTCCGGAAGCGAACTCCCAGACGCGGTCGGTGATCTTGATGGCGAAACTGTTGTGCAGGTCGCCCGTCAGCACAAAGACCGGCTTGCCCAGCGAGTCCCAGAACCGGATCAGATCCTCCCGCTCCTCCAGAAACACCGTCCAGGCGTCGTCCTTGTTGGGGACGGGTTCCGGCCCATAGGCCCCCACGTGAGGGATGGTGAAGTTGACCGAGGAGACCACGAAAAACAGGTCGGCCCGGCTGGACTTCATCTCCCGCTTCAACCACTCCCTCTGAGGAACGCCGATCATGGACAGCCCCTTCTTGCGGGGTTGGCTCATGTCGTGCATCATGCGATGGCTGCGGGTGTCCAGGAAGAAGAAGTCGGCGTTGCTGACCGACTTGCGGAAGTGCGAAACCCGCCCGATGGAGTAGGCGGCCTTGCCGTCGGCCCTGGCGGCCGGGTGAATCTTGAGCCGGTTGGCATCCAGCACCTCCACGATCCGGTAGACCCCGGCATTGGGGTCTCCGCCCTCGGTGTCGCTGGGTCCGTCCATGACGCCGGCATCGGGTGTGCCCCAGTGCACGTGCAGGGTGGCGGCCTCCAGGGAGTCCAGTTGGCCGAAGTCGGCTTCGGGATCGGTCAGGACGGAGCTTCCGGCGGCGAAGGAGGCCCGTCCGAACAGAATGTCCCGGGAGGGATCCACCGGATTGCTCCAGCCCAGATAGTCATACCAGGCCTTCAGGGCGATGTCGCGGAAGACGGGACGCCGGTTGCGCAGACCCACCTCTCCGGCACCGTATACGTCGTTGACGATCTCGTGGTCGTCGAAGGTGAAGTAGGAGGGGACCACCCGGTGCCAGTCGGCCAGGTTTTCTCCCCGGTCCAGGTAGAGCTTGTAATTCTCCCACACGCCCACGATGTTGGGCATCAGGTCCACCACCTGCGGCGTCCGGTCGGCGGGGAGGCCCACTTGCCGCAGCCAGTCCTCGGGCAGGTAAGCACGCTCCTCTTCGTACAGCCAGTCCCCGTTGAGAATGGCGAAATCGATCCGAGCCCGGCTGTCAGGCCCCTGAAGCTGCTCGAGCATGGTGGCGAAGGCGGGCAGGTTCCACCCGTAGGCCGCCGGACCACCGGTATTCTGGTTGTTGCCGCAGGCGAACTCGAATCGGAAGTTGAAGAGTCCTTCCGGGTTGTATTGGGGATGGCGCATGTCGTCGGCGCTGGGCAGGGTCTGAAAGGTTCCCCCCGGCCCCGGGATCTCCTCGGTCCCGTCCAGCCAGACCAGCCGGTAGTGGTACCGGGTCCCGGAATCCAGTCCCGCGAGGTGAACCCAACCGGTGTTGTCCCGCTCGACCCGGGTCTCCACCGCCGGGGACAGGGAGTCCAGCCGGTCGGCCCCGGTCCCGTACCTGACGGCGAAGGTCCCGGAACGGGCCGTGCGGGCCCAGACGCCCATCTTGTGGGCCTCCACCCGGCCCAGCATGGGACCGTGGGTGAAATGGGATTCTTCGGCGGTTCCGGGCCGCGGCTGGGTCTGACACCCCGGTCCGGCCAGAATGATCGCCAGGGGGATCAACCAGGCAAGAGATTTCATGGGACCTCCTCCAGAAGATTATCGAAGACTCAGCTATTGACGGTTCGAATTCCGTTCATCTCCCAGGCGGTGAGGGCGTGAACCTTGACCCCGCCCCTGGCCGCGACCAACGACACTCCCAGGCTGTCGCCGCGGGTGGGGTAGATCCTCTGGGTCAGGCACTGCCGGCCGTTGGCGAACACTTCCAGGATGGTGCGGTCCAGGAAGACTCGCAGCTTGAGACGCTCCCCCGGCCGCAGCTCGAAGGGGGCCGTCTGTACCGGCACGTCCTGGGACTCGGCATCCCTCCTCATGATGGGGAACGGCCTCCAGACCCGGGGATCCAGGCTGGACCGGGTGGTGTCGATGAGCAGGGATCCTTCCCGGCGGTCGCAGAGAATCACCGTCTGCTCCTCGCCGCCCGGACTGCAGCAAACCTTGAGGGCCAACGCCCCGGATTCCGCAAGGCCGGCCTCCAGTCCCAACTCCAGGCTGTCCCCCCTGAGTTCGTCGAAGGAGAGCTCCCGGCCGGGCGCAAGCTCCAGGTCCCGCCATTGGCCTCGGCCACTCCGCAAGCTCTCCAGCTCCGCGGCCGGCTCGATCTTCAGGGAACCGTCCCGCTCCAGCGACAGCACACGGGGCAGGGTCATCACTCCGAGACCGCGCAGCGGTCTTTCCCGGCTCTGCTGGTCCAGGGCCCAGGTCCAGAAAATTCTCCGCCCCCGGTCGTCCAACAGGCTCTCCGGAGCAAAGCAGGCGCCACCCGGCCAGTTCATGCGGTGGTGCTCCTCCGGGAAGAAGGTCCCGTTCCGGTAGCGGCCCAGATAGCAGCGAGCGCCCCGGGGGTGGCTGATGCAGAGCAAGACGTGCCGATCGCCCAGAGGGAAGAAGTCCGGACAGGCGCAGTCTTCTTCTTCCCCGGTCCAACGGGGATCGGGACGGTAGAAGGGCCGCTGGTACTCCCAATGGACGAGGTCGGCGGAGGTGAACAGATAGACCGTGTCCCACCGGTCATCGGGCTTCACCTTTCCGCCCAGAATGGCGTAGTAGCGATCCCCCTCCAGCCAGGCATGGGGGTCGAACACGTTGTAGACCCCCCAACCGGGATCTCCTTCCCTGGGCTCCGGTATCACCGGATTGTGCGGGCTCTTCCGCCAGTGAAGCAGGTCGTCGTCGGCCGGGACAGCCAGGCAGGTGCCGGCGCCGACCCCGTGGTAGATGAGCACCGGCCGTCCCGCCTTGTCGAGGAAAGCCCCGCCGCTGAAGATTCCCACCTCCGGATCCCCCTCGGCCGGCTTCAGTGCCGGGGGATGGATGGTCCAGTCCAGCAGGTCGGGGCTGCTGGCGTGGCCCCAACAGTGCCCGCCATGAGGCAGGCTGGGATCCTGGAAGATGTAGAAGAGATGGTAGCGCCCCCGCCAGAAAATGGCCCCGTTGGGATCGAAGGGCCGGCAATCCCCCTCGGGTGCGGTGAAGTGGTAGCAGAGGGCGCGCGTATCGGAAGCCATTCTTCAATATGCTATCTTTGTCCCCCGCTCGAACGCAACGGCCCGCGCCGCGGCGAACGGGCCGAACCGGAAATGCGATTCCGGAAATGCTGAACGAGGAATGACATCATGAAGATCGATCGCATGGAAACGGCCTACTATCGCTTCCCTCCGCACAGGCGGATCGTGGACGCCATCCAGGAAGTCGAGTGCCTGGAGGTCATCGCCGTCACCGTTCATACCGACACTGGAGACGAGGGGTTCGGCTTTACCTATACCATCGGCCGCGGGGGAAAGGCCACCAAGGTGATGCTGGAC